>JAFYTT010000020.1 GCA_017558715.1 Clostridia bacterium
CCCAAGCACATGGATGTTTCTCTGACCCGTGCCAAGTTCAATGAACTGACCGCACATCTGGTAGAAGCTACCATGGGCCCTGTTAAGCAGGCCATGTCCGACGCCGGTCTGAGCGCAGGCGAACTGTCCAAAGTTCTGCTGGTCGGCGGCTCCAGCCGAATTCCCGCTGTACAGGAAGCAGTTAAGCAGATCACCGGCAAGGAAGGATTCAAGGGCATCAACCCCGATGAATGTGTCGCTATCGGTGCCGCAATTCAGGGCGGTGTCCTCGGCGGCGACGTCAAGGATCTGCTCCTGCTCGACGTTACACCTCTGTCCCTCGGTATCGAAACCCTCGGCGGTGTCTGCACCAAGATCATCGACAGAAACACCACCATCCCGACCAAGAAGAGCCAGATCTTCTCCACCGCTGCTGATGGTCAGACCTCTGTTGAAATTCACATTCTGCAGGGCGAACGCGAAATGGCAGCAGGCAACACGACGCTCGGCCGCTTCTCCCTCGACGGTATTCCTTCCGCTCCCAGAGGTGTTCCGCAGATCGAAGTTACCTTCGATATCGACGCAAACGGTATCGTAAACGTTTCCGCAACCGATAAGGGTACCGGTAAGGAACAGCACATCACCATCACCTCTTCCTCCAATATGTCCCAGGAAGATATCGATAAGGCTGTCAAGGAAGCAGAAAAGTTCGCAGAAGAAGATAAGCGTGCAAAGGAAGCTGTCGACACCAAGAACCAGGCTGAAAACCTGATCTTCCAGAGCGAAAAGACGCTCGGCGAGCTCGGTGACAAGGTTGATGCAGCTGAAAAGGCTGACATCCAGGCAGAAATTGACCGCCTGAAGGAAACCGTCAAGAACGGTTCCACCGAAGATATCAAGGCTGGTACGGAAGAGCTGCAGAAGAAGTTCTATGCAATCTCCGAAAAGCTCTACCAGCAGGCACAGCAGGCAGGCGGCGCGGATGGTATGCAGAACGAAGACGGCACCTACAACGCAGACTTCACCGACAAGACCTGATCGGTACTATAAACACAGAATAAGCAATGCCGATGCGGATGTAAATCCGCATGGGTGTCACGGCGGGGAACTGCAGGGATTCACGGAAATGTGGGTTCACCGGGTTCCCCGCGGACCTTTTTGAAAAAAACAGTGCAAAATCGAGAAGATGCATGAAAAATTAACAATTTATCTGTAGATTCTGAGGCGCAAAGTCTGTTATAATATAAAAAGATGTGAATATTTGGCTGTGCATTTTGAAACCTTGTAAACTGCACAGCAGCAAGGAAAGGGTTTACCATCCTATGGCAGAAAATAAACGCGATTATTATGAGGTGCTCGGTCTGCAGAAGAGCGCGAGTGCCGATGAAATCAAGCGCGCATACCGTCAGCTTGCGAAGAAGTATCATCCCGATATGAATCCGGGCGACAGTGAAGCGGAACAGAAATTCAAGGAAGTCAATGAAGCATATGCCATTCTGTCCGATACGGATAAGAAGGCGAAATACGACCAGTACGGCTTTGCCGGTGTTGACCCGAATATGGGCGCGGGCGGCGGCTTTGGCGGTGGCTTCGGCGGCATGGATTTCGATATTTCCGATATCTTCGGCAGCTTCTTCGGCGGCGGCATGGGCGGTTCCCAGGCAAGACGTAACGGACCCGTACGCGGCGATGACATCCATCTGCGCGTAGCGGTATCGTTTGAAGAAGCGGCTTTCGGCTGCAAGAAGGACATTACATTCACACGTGTCGAACGCTGTACCGACTGTTCCTGCACAGGCGCGGAAAAGGGCACAACGCCCGAGCGCTGCTCGAACTGTAACGGCTCCGGTCAGGTACGTGTACAGCAGAGAACGGCTCTCGGTGTCTTCCAGTCCTCCCGTGCGTGCGATGCGTGCGGCGGTACGGGTAAGATCATCAAAAATCCGTGTCAGAGCTGCCGCGGTACGGGTGCAAAGAAGGCGCAGAAGAAAATCGAGGTTTCGATTCCCGCAGGCTGTGATGACGGCATGATGCTGGCTCTGCGCGAGCAGGGCTCGGAGGGCAAGAACGGCGGACCGACGGGAGATGTCATTCTCACCGTCAATGTCAGACCGCACCATATTTTTGAGCGTGATGGCTACGACATTGCCTGCGAAATTCCGATTACTTTCCCGGAAGCTACACTCGGTGCGGAAATCGATGTTCCGACGCTGGAGGGTGATGTCAAGTATACCATTCCCGAAGGAACACAGACGGGTACGGTCTTTACCATCCGCGGTAAGGGTATCCAGATGCTCGGCTCCAAGAATAAGGGTGATCTTCACTTCACCGTTGTGATTGAAGTTCCCAAGAGCCTGAGTGAGAAGCAGAAGGACATTCTGCGTCAGTTCTCGGATTCCTGCGGAAAGAACAATTACACCAAGAAAGAAAGCTTCCTTGGCAAGATTTTCGGAAACAAAAATTGATATATGATATAGATACACCCGGAGGAGACACGTGTTTTGGCATGTGCCTCCTTTGGAGTGTACGGTGATAAATAATGAGAGGAGATTTCCCATGGAATGGACACAACTGAAGGTCAACGGTAAACTTGAGGATAAGGATACCATCTGTGCGGTCATGATGCTGCTCGACAATCAGATCATGATCGAGGACTATTCCGATATCGATCTTGATACGGTCTATGCTGACCTGATCGACGAAAGCATTCTGAACTGCGATAAAACAAAGATCGCGGTTTCCATTTATGTTCCCGAGGACAAGAGTCTGGCAGAATACGCATCGTTCCTGCGTGACCGTTTCCGTGATCTCGGCGTGGAATGTGATATCGAATTTGTCGGTGTCGATGAGGAAGCATGGTCGACCGCATGGAGAAAGTATTACCACCCGACCAAGATCGGAGAAAAGCTCGTTGTCGTTCCGCTGTGGGAAACGTACGAAGCAAAGGCGGACGAGATCATCGTTCATATGGATCCCGGTATGGCATTCGGCACGGGTACGCATGAGACGACGCGTCTTTGCGCATCTCTGCTCGAAAAGTACACCAAGCCCGGCGACCGTATGCTGGACGTCGGTACCGGCTCGGGCATTCTCGCCATCTGCGCATCGCTGCTCGGCGCAAAAGAATGTTATGCGTATGACATCGATCCCGTTGCGGTTCGCGTCGCAAAGGAAAATATGGATGAAAACAGCGTGACCAACGTTACCTGCGGTGTATCCGATCTGCTGCGGGACGTCGACCGCACAGCTCCTTATACCATTTGTACGGCGAATATCGTTGCGGATATCATCATCCGTATGGCACCCGAAATCGGTGCACTGCTTGCAGACGATGCTGTCTATATTACCTCCGGTATCATCACCGAACGTGCAGATGAGGTCCGTGCAGCCATGCTCGAAAACGGCTTCCGTGTGCTCGATGAGGTGCGCGACAACGGCTGGACCGCGTTTGCATACGCTCCCGTACGCGGAAACTGACTTTGGTATTTCTTCACAAAATCGCAGCCCGGCTTTTGTGAAACGTGCCTAAACGGTCATTTTGAGGCGAAAATCCCCCAAAAAGCCGCGAAAATGTTAATAAAATAAAAATTTATGGATAATATCCAAAATAACCTTTGACAAATTGGGCAATTTGTAGTATAATATTACTGTGCCTGGCAGAGAAATGCTCAGGCGTGAAAAATCGGATCAACCGATCAATCTCTTTGGAAGGAAATTGCAGCATGGCAAGATTTTTTCTGTCGCGCGACGCGATGGATCTTGCGTCGGGCGTGATCCCGATCGCAGGAGATGACGCGCATCATATTGCGTTCTCTCTGCGCATGGCGGTGGGAGAGCATCTGACGGTCTGCGATATGCAGAGAACGGAATATGCGTGTACCATCACCGACATCAAGCCCGATCTCGTTCTGCTTCGCATTGACGAAGTACATCCGAACAGTACCGAGCTTCCGATCTCGGTTACGCTTTATCAGTCGCTTCCCAAAGGTGACAAAATGGACTATATCGTCCAGAAAGCCGTTGAGCTCGGTGTTACATCGATTGTTCCCGTTGCAGGTGCGCGCTGTATCGTCAAGCTCGATGAAAAGAATGCACAGAAAAAGGTTGCCCGTTGGCAGAAGATCGCCGAGGAAGCCGCAAAACAGTGCGGACGCGGGATTGTCCCGCAGATTGGCATGCCGATTTCCTTTGCACAGGCGATTGCCGCTGGTGCTTCGACCGATTTGCCGCTGTTCTGTTACGAAGGCGACGGTACGGTTTCCCTGAAAACGGTTTTGGATAACGCCAAGAGACAGATGCCGCAGGACAGAGCGACGCTTTCGTCAGCGGTTTACATCGGACCCGAGGGCGGATATGATACCAAAGAAGTCGCACTTGCCGCAGATGCGGGTTTTGCGTCGGTCAATCTCGGACGGAGAATTCTGCGCTGTGAGACTGCTTCCGGCTTTGTGTTGTCCTGTATGACATATGCGTTTGAACTGTGAATTTCCTGTAAATTTGAAAGATTGCTGCATCCCGCATCGGATACGACAGCAGGGGAAGGTATAAAATGAGCGATAACAAAAAAATCAAGAAGACAGCAGGTTATACCAAACCTGCAATGACAGGCAAACCTGTCATGACAGAGGAAGAAAACGATTTGATGATGAATCGTTTGATGCTTGGATTTGTCCTTGCCGTGTGTGCTGTCACCGCTGTTATGATGCTGAAGAATTCCAATAATACAATTCAGCTTTATGAAACAGTAGGACCTGTGATGTCGATTGTCTGTGCTGTTCTGTTTGTTCTGTCGGCTGTTTTCTTCGGAATCCGTACAAAGCGTGGAACCGATGACAGCAAAAAGATTCTCACCCGATGGAATGTCCTTGGAGCCGGCGCGGTTTCTCTGTTCTGCAGTGTGATCTTTTTCCTCAATCCTGCGGTCGCCTGCGCTTATGCGGTTGCCATGGTGATTTGTGCGTGTGTACTTTATTTTGTATATTATATTTATCCGCGCGTGTTCTTCACGCTTGCAAGTGTGTGTGTCGCACAGGGCTTCTTCATCCATGCGGGCTTCGGTCTGTCGACGGCCCGTGCATTCAGCAGCTTTTTGCAGCTGATGAGCAAGATCGGCACGCTCGTTCTTCCGATTGCCGCGATTGTATGTTTCGTGCTTGCGGCAAAGAAGCATCCGAAGCTGACCCGCGGTATTGCGCTGTGGCAGCCTATCGCTGTCTGCGCGGTTGCACTGATCGGTGCACTGCTGCTCTGGTGCGGTTCTCTCGGCATCTTCTATTTTGCATATCACTATGTCCTGTATGCGATTGCAGCGGCAGTATTGGCAGTCGGCATCGTCTATACAGTCAAGAGCATCTGATTACACATCTGTTCATCCCATCGCAAAAGCAACATCATCTTGTTTGAAAATTCTGCGGCGGCTGTTATGCCTGCTGTTTCACAAATTTTAGGAGGAAGCACCATATGTCTACCAGATTGTTCCAGGGTATTATTCATCAGATGAGAGAAGCAGTGGAACGCGTGATTGGTGTCATCGATGAAAACGGTGTCATTATTTCCTGCAGCGAGCTTGTCAAGATCGGAGAAACCAGACAGGGTATCCGCGACGAAATGGCATATACGACGGATTCCGTGGTTTCCGGCGGTTATACCTACCGTCCGATCGGCGGCGCGACCAAGAATGAATACATCATTTTTGTCGAGGGTGAAGACAAGAAGGCGGAAGAGCTTGCAATGGTTCTTGCGGTTTCTCTGTCCAACATCAAGAATCTGTACGATGAAAAGTACGACAAGAGCTCGTTCATCAAGAACATCATCCTTGACAACATTCTTCCCAGCGATATTTACATCAAGTCCAAGGAGCTGCATTTCTCCACGGAAGTCATGCGTATCGCCATTCTGATCAAGTTCTATGGCAAGATTGATATCATTCCGTTCGATGTCGTTCAGAATATGTTCCCTGATAAGAACAAGGATTTTGTCATCAATGTCAGTGAGCATGATGTTGTCCTGATCAAGGAAGTCAAGCCCAACTACGAAATCCGCGAAGTAGAAAAGATGGCAAAGCAGATTGCAGATACCATCAATGCGGAATTCTATACAAAGGTTTCCATCGGTATCGGTACGGCTGTTTCTACCATCAAGGATTTGGCGCGTTCTTATAAGGAAGCGCAGACCTCCATTGAAGTCGGCAAGGTCTTCGACACCGAAAAGAATATCATCTCCTATGAAAATCTCGGTATCGGCAGACTCATTTATCAGCTGCCGACGACGCTGTGCGAAATGTTCATGAACGAAGTGTTCAAGAAGGGTAGTCTCGAAGCGCTTGACCGCGAAACGCTGATGACCATTCAGTGCTTCTTTGAAAACAACCTCAACGTATCCGAAACCTCCCGCAAGCTCTTCGTCCACAGAAATACGCTCGTATACCGTCTTGAAAAGATCCGCAAGCTCACGGGTCTTGACCTGCGCGAATTTGAGCATGCGATTACCTTTAAGGTAGCGCTTATGGTTCAGAAGTATCTTTCTTCCAAACCGATCAAGTTTTGATCGGTTTGACCGATACAAGTTTTGATCGGTTTGACCGATGCAAGTTTTGATCGGTCGATCGATCAAAGTTCTGATTACTTGCCCGAAGCATACCGCAATTTTCGTATGTTTTACGCAAAAACCCGAAGTCACATACCAATGACATTACGATGATGCAAATGCGTCAATCCGCACCTCCGTTTGAATGGAGATAGGGTTGGCGCGTTTCGTGTGTATATCCTAAAAATTGTGCGCAATGTCAATGGAATTGTAAATATCCACTCATAATTCATATATATTGCATAAATCAGGAAGGAATTCTATGATTGAATTTAATGACGTAAGTAAAATCTTCCCCAACGGTACCGTTGCGCTGGAAAATGTCAATCTGAAAATCGAGGACGGAGAATTTGTCTTCATCGTCGGTGCGTCCGGTGCAGGTAAGTCTACCTTGATGCGTCTTCTGCTCCGTGAGGAAAAGGTATCCTCCGGTGTTCTCCGCGTCGGTGACTATGACCTGACGAAGATTCCCAATTACAAGATTCCGTATTACCGCCGCCAACTCGGCATGGTCTTCCAGGATTTCCGTCTGTTTGACAAGAAGACCGTATACGAAAACGTTGCGTTTGCGATGCGTGTTATCGGGGAACCGACCTCGGTTATCAAGCGCCGCGTTCCGACGATTCTTTCCATTGTCGGTCTGGTTGATAAATATAAGAATTTCCCCTCGGAGCTGTCCGGCGGTGAACAGCAGCGTGTCGCGCTTGCACGTGCACTTGCCAACAACCCTCGTATCATCATCGCGGACGAGCCGACGGCGAACATCGACCCGAAGATGAAAATGGAGATCATGAATCTGCTCGCCAAGATCAATTCCAAGGGTAAGACCGTCATCGTTGTTACACACGAAAAGAACATTGTCGACCACTTCCAGAAGCGCGTCATTACGATCCGCGACGGTCACGTTGTCGATGACAGAATCGGAGGTATGTTTGACGATGAGAATGTATAATATCGGCTATTTCTTTTCGCAGGCGTTCAAGGGCATTTGGAGAAACGGTCTGATGTCGCTTGCGGCAATCACGGTTCTGCTTTCCTGTCTCGTTCTGATGGGATCCTTCTCTCTGCTGGTTTATAATGTCAATGTCAATATCGAGGAAGTTGCAAAACTCAATGAAATCGTCGTGATTGTCGATACCGAAGCAACCGACGAGGAAGTTGAAGCGCTTTCCGGAAAGATTCACGCGCTTGACAATGTTTCCAACGTTGTCTTTGTTTCCAAGGAAGAAGGTCTGGAATCTGAACGTTCCAGATATGAAGAATATTCCTATCTGTTTGACAGCATCGCAGAAAACAATCCGCTTCCCGACGTTTTTAAGATTACGTATGAGGACAACTCCCGCGTTGCAAATCTTGTATACGCGCTCGGTAAGTTCGATCATGTTTCCAAGGTCAACAACCGTACCGACATTGCAAACGATATTGAAAGCATCAAGAGCGGTGTTTCGTTCATCTTTATCTGGTTCTTAGCCATTCTGTTTGTCGTCAGTATCTTTATCATCATCAACACGATTAAGATCGGCGTCGAATCGCGCAGCCGTGAAATTTCCGCGATGCGTTATATCGGCGCGACGAACTTCTTTATGACGACACCGTTTATCATCGAAGGTATCATCATCGGTCTGATTTCCGCCGGTATCGGATATGTTTTGCAGAGCACGCTGTATAATGCCATTTACAACGCAATGTCCGGCGAATACAAGATGATCGCCGTTGCTCCGTTTGCCGATGTGCAGAATTATATCCTGCTTGGATTTGTCGTGATCGGTGTTGTCGCCGGTATGGTCGGTTCCGGTATTTCGCTCAGACGGTATATGAAGGTTTAACACCTATTTTACGCAAAAAACTATGAAACATCAATCTACAATGAAATCCCGTATCCTGCGCTTGGTTGCGGGCGGACTGGCTGTATTAACGTTGTGTTACGCCATTCCGAAATGGTCGCTTGTTTTACCGATCCGTGCGGCGGAAGCTGTTACGGCAGAGGAAAAACAGGCGGTGAAGAAACTGGAACAGGAGCTTGCTGTTCTCAAAGATAACCGCACATTTGCGAGAGAAAATTACGAAGCCGCACTTGCCGAATATGAAGCCGCAGAGCTCGACTTTATGAAGGCACAGAAGGCCAAAGAAGCGCTTGACAATGAGATCACCGCACTCGAAGGTGAGATCGATGTCACGAACAATCTTCTGAATACATACAATACCCAGCTGACCTATTATACGGAAGAAATTGCGGTCAAAGAAACCGAAATTGACGAACGCTGGGGTGTGTTCCTCGACCGTGTCCGCATCAACTATGAGGATTCGTTCACATCCTATCTGGAAATTGTTCTGTCCTCCGACAGCTTTTCCGATCTTTTGTATCGCGTTGATATCATCGCCAGTCTGCTTGATTATGACAAGCATGTTCTGGCGGCGCTCGATACCGCAAAGAAAGACCTGACCACGATGCAGACCGAATACCAGAGTCTGCAGTTTAAGGCACAGGAAACGCTGGCATCGCTGATGGAACAGCTTCCCGTGTTGGAGGATAAGCGTGCGGAAAGTGCCAGATTGCTTGCTGAGTTGGATGCAAAGGTTCTTGCCGCAATGCAGAGCAAGGAAACAACAGAAGAACTGAAAAAAGAAATCGAGGCATCCTACGCAGAAAAAGCCGCACAGCTGGAAAAAGCAGAAGCGGAAATTGAAGAGAAGATCCGCAAAGCACAGGAAGAAGCGGCGCGCAAGGCAAGAGAAGAAGCAGAGCGCAAGCGCCGTGAGGAAGAGGAGCGCAAAAAGCAGGAGGCGGCAAACAAGAAGCCTTCCTCCACCACAACGACTACGCCGAGCAAAACCCCGGTCGTTACCGGTAAGTATGCATGGCCGACAGAAAGCTCGTATACAAAAGTTTCCTCGTTGTTCGGATGGAGAACCTCTCCGTTATCCGGCAGACCCGAGTTCCATAACGGTATCGATATTCCCGCCGCTTACGGTTCTGCCATCTATGCGGCAGACGGCGGTACGGTCATCATTTCCGAGCGCCATTACAGCTACGGCAACTATGTCGTTATCGATCACGGAAACGGTCTGACGACGCTGTACGCACATAATACCAAGAATCTCGTCAAGGTCGGCGATGTTGTCGATAAGGGTCAGCAGATTGCAACCTGCGGTTCGACCGGCGATTCCTCCGGCAACCACTGCCATTTCAGCGTTCGTGTTGACGGTTCTCCCGTGAATCCGTTGAATTATGTTTCCAATTAAGAGGAGTTCTGTATGAAAAAACAGTTCACCCGATGGAGTCTGCTCCTGCTGTCCGTGATCATGCTTGTCGGCTATGTCATTCCGATGTGGTCGCTCACGATTCCCGTCAAAGCGTATGACGCGACGGAGGATAAGCAGAAGGTAAAACTCATGGAAGATGAGCTTGCGGCATTGCGCGACTCGTCGTCCATTGCATCCGAGGCATATAAAGAGGCACTTGCCGCATATAAAGAGACGGAAGCGGATATTGCCGCTGCCGAAAAACTGAAGATCTCACTGGACAAAGAGATTTTGGCACTGGAAACGGAAATTGACAAAACGCAGCAGCTTCTTACCACGTACAACGAACAGCTGGCATATTATGCCGATGCTGTTGTCGAGAAGCAGGCGGAGATTGATGATCGCTATGCGCTGTTTATCGATCGCGTTCGTATCAACTACGAAGATTCGTTTACGTCGTATCTGGAGATCGTGTTGTCTTCCGACAGTTTTTCCGATCTTCTGTACCGCGTTGACATCATCGCAAGCTTGCTCGAGTACGATAAACGCGTTCTTGCCGCGCTTGATCGCTCCAAAAAAGAGCTTACGCAGATGCAGAGCGATTACCAGGTGCTGCAGTACAACGCGCAGGAAACGCTGGATAAGCTCGCAGAGGAAATGCCGAAGCTGGAGCAGAAGCGGCTTGACAACGAACAGCTCATTCTGAAGCTGGAAGATGATTTTATCAAACTGAAAGAAAACAAAGAAGCAACCGAAGAAGAAAAGCGGCGTGTCGAAGCACAGGTCAAAGCCAAGGAAGCACAGGTTGCGGCGGCTGAAGCGGATATTGACCGCAAGATCAAAGAAGCGGAAGAACGTGCACGTCTGGAAAATTATGTCGGCGGTGCGCTCGGCTGGCCCTGTGACATCAAGCATAATGTCATTTCTTCGTATTTTGTACGCCGTGTCAATCCGATTTACGGCTATTACGAAAATCACAACGGAATTGACATTCCGCTGCCGTATGCCTCTCCCGTCCTTGCGGCCAATGCGGGAACGGTCATTGTTTCCGAATACCATTACAGTTACGGATATTATGTCGTCATTGATCACGGCGGCGGTATCTCCACGCTGTACGGGCATAATTCCAAACTGCTTGTTTCCGTCGGTGATCAGGTGACCAAGGGACAGCAGATTGCAAAGGCTGGCTCGACCGGATATTCCACCGGCAACCATATTCATTTCTGTGTCCGCGAAAACGGCATCCATGTTGATCCGCTCGGATACGTCAATCAGCCGTAAATCGGGCTGAAAATTCTCAAATAAAGGCAGGAATCCCGCAATGTCAAGAAAAATACCGCTGCCGGCAGCAATTGTTCTGATTCTGCTTGCAGCATTGCTGTCATTCCAGATCACGTATGTCGCGATGATGAGCAAATACCAGAATGAAGTCGATATGCTTTCTGCATCGCAGAGTGCATATGACAAGCTCAACTATGTCGATGCGCTGTACCGCACCAATTATGTCGGCGACATCGACGAGGAGCAGTTGTCCGATTATCTGATCCGCGGCTATATTGCTGGTGCGGGTGATAAATACGCATCCTATATGACCGCAGACGAATTTACCGCTTATATGGAAGAATCGTCGGGTGAGATGGTCGGTATCGGTGTGCATATTATTTACAACAATGAACTTGGTGCGCTGGAAATCATTTCCGTCATGCGCGACTCACCCGCACTTGCGGCAGGCGTGGAACCGGGCGACTTGATCGTCATGGTCGGCGACGAGTATGTCAGCGATCTCGGGTATTATCCTGCTGTTGACAAGATGCTCGGTGAGCTTGGCTCGGTTGCGGAATTTACCGTCCGTCGCGGCAAAAACTACGAAGAAACAATCGAATTTTCCATCGTCCGTGCGAAGGTGACCGACACGACCGTCGAGTCGCACATGTACGGCGATGACATCGGCATCATCCGTATCTCGCAGTTTGCGGAAAATACCGGCGAAAATGTCAAGGCTGCAATCACATCCCTGACAGGACAGGGCGCGAAGGCTCTGGTCTTCGACGTACGCTACAATCCCGGCGGTGCGCTGACCGGTATTGTGGATACGCTTGATTATCTGCTGCCCGCAGGTCCGATCATCCGCATTGTTGACAAGGAGGGCAATGAGGAAGCCATCAACTCCGATGACTTCTGTGTCACGATGCCGATGGCAGTGCTTGTCAATGAGAGCACCGCGTCTGCGGCAGAGCTGTTTACGTCCGCTTTGCAGGACTATCAGCTGGCAACGATTATCGGTACGACAACCTACGGCAAGGGCACGATGCAGACGGTTGTTTCGCTTCCCGACGGCTCGGGAATCACGATCTCCTACCGCATGTATAACCCACCGTATTCCGATAACTACGAAGGTATCGGTGTTGTACCCGATATTGAGCTTCCGCTGACGGATGAACTGCTGGAAAAGAACTTCTATAAGATCACCGATGAAGAAGACAATCAGCTGCAGACCGCCATTGCCATTGTCCGCGGAGAAATGACCGTGGAAGAGGCAAAGGCTGGGAAGTAAATAACATTGTACTGAATCCGCATATACCAAATCACGTTGTTATGCGATTTCAAATATATTACCAAATACAAAAGAGAAAAAGATTGGAGTACCCATCATGGCAGAAGAAACCAAAGTAATCACTGTAACGGCAGAAGGCCTGAAGAAGCTGCAGGATGACCTTGCTTATCTTGTCAACGTCAAGCGTCCTGAAGTCACCAAGAACATCGGCATTGCAAGAGGCTTCGGTGACCTTTCCGAAAACAGCGAATACGATGAAGCAAAGAACGAACAGGCAAAGGTCGAAGCGGCAATCGCAGAACTGGAAGAACAGCTCAAGCATGTCCGCGTTGTAGCCGAGATCAATACCGACTCCATCGGCATCGGTACCAAGGTCATGGTTCGTGATATGGATTTTGAAGAAGACATCGAGTATACGCTTGTCGGTTCCAACGAAGCAGATGCTTTGGAAAACAAGATTTCCGACCAGTCTCCCATCGGTCGTGCCATCATCGGCGCAAAGGTCGGCGATATCCTGTCCATCGCCATCCCTTCCGGTCAGATGCGTATTCAGATTCTCTCCATTTCCAAGTAAGAAAGATTCAAACCAATCATCCATCATACAGAAAGGACGTCCGATATGCAGGAAGAGAAGATTTGTCAGCAGGCACCCGAGCGTGCATTTGAAAACTTTTGGTATCATTATAAGTGGCCGACGCTCATTATTGCGTTTTTTGCGCTTTTCTTTCTGATTGCCATTGCGCAGATGTCGTCCAAGCCCAAGTACGACGCGCATCTGCTCTATGCAGGTCCGACGTATCTTGACGGGGAAGTGGTTGCCGAAATTCTGCAGTCGGTCGAGAAAGCCGCAGATCAGGCATATGACATCACCGACAATCCTGCGGATTACAGCGGTGACGGCATGCTCAACTGCGACTTCAATAAGATCGTATACGTTCCGACGCTGACTGCCGAGGAGTATAAGGAAAACGACATCTATTTCAACGGTGTTGAGAACTTGAGTGCCCGCGGACAGTTTGACAATCTGATCATGATCGGCGAATATGTCGTTCTGATGATTGACAAGTCGCTCTATGACGAGACGGTTGGAACCGGTGCGTTCTGCAAGCTGTCCGATATCCTCGGTGCCGTTCCCGAAAACGCCTATGATGAGTGCGGGATTCTGCTTGCAGACCTGCCCATCTGCGTGGAAAACGGCTTCCGCCAGCTGCCCGACGATACGGTGCTCTGCTGCCGCGGTAAGAGTTATGTCAATAACTTCAATAAGAACGTGCAGGATGAAGAACTGTATGAAGCGCAGGTGCAGCTGTTCCGTCAGATTGTGACGTATGAGAGAACCGGCGAATAAAGCAAACCAAAAGAAAACAGGTACGACGAAAAACGTACCTGTTTTTTTGTATTTAACTCTGTTCTGCGACGTAAATGGACACGCGGCTCTGGATGACCTTGACGGTTTCCTCAAGCGATTTTGCACCTGCAAAGTAGGCGGAGGCATCTTCGCGGATCAGATTCATGATTTCCTGGTCAAATTCAGTCGTGATCGACACGGATTCTATCATAGCGCGCAGCTCGGCTTCGTCCTCCTCGGACAAATGCCCGAAGACACCGCCGCTGGAAATTTCATCTGCAAGCCATTCTTGGTCTTCTAATATGAATTCTTCTCCTTCAGAAACAGAAGTTGAAGAATAACCGTTTTCACGGAAGACATAGTAGGAACGGGATTCCTGTGCAAACATACGGTCAAGCGCTGACCGCATCGACGGGAAACCGCTGACATGATAGAAATAATCTACACCCAAATCACCGAATGTGCTTAAAATGAACTGCCATGCGCCGTCTGCAACCAGGGAATCCTTGGTGATGCAGTATTTACGGAGCGGATGAATTGCAGTACCGGAGACGGCTTCTGCGTCGGCGGTGGGATACCCGATCACAGTCATGTTTTCGCCGCCGAAATCGTAATACTTTGTTTTCAGATAACTTGCGATTTCAGAAAGATAACTCATCTCGCGCAATAAGAGCGTTCCGTCACGGAATTTCTCAACGATCCCGTTTGGCACCGTGGCAGTATCGAGGATGTTGACTGTATGACAGAAATACAGCAGATTTGCAAACCGTCCGTCATCAAAGGCACACGTTCCGTTTTCTGTGTCCACAAATGCAGACATGGAATAGGGAATCAGTTTGTTCAGGAGCTGCATCGAGCCATTCTCGCGGTTTCCGCCAAGATACATGGAGAACAGGTACTGCTCGTCGGAAAGTGTTTCTTCAAGCGTCATGATATCGTCAAGTGACCAGACCTGTCTGTCACCGATGACATTTTGGTTGGCGTAGATCGTACGCAGGGTAAACCCGGAAACGAGCCACGGCAGGTTACCGTCTGACAGTTCAAACGGTTCCAGCACACACGGCAGAAAGGCATCGCGTGTGACAGCGGCATTGGATGCATCGAGATACGTATTCAGATCGAGGAACAAGCCCTTCTTGGCAAGATTGACGGTATCAAATTCCATGGCACTGTCGACGATGATATCGGGAACATCACCGGCGACGATTTCCCGGTTCAGTATGTCAGCGGCAGAATTATCCTGCATGTAATACTGCGAGTAATCTTTCAGTACCACGCGGTACTGCTCGGATTCACGGTTGAATGCGACAGCAAACGCCTGCATATCGTTGGAACCGTTTTCTATGTAAGCGACGGTAATCAGATATTTTGGCGTAACTTCTTCCTGCGGAACGGGAGACATGACACACAGTTGCTGTGCGCCTGAAACGGGATCATACGCAGTGCGAACAACAGAGGATGCAGACAGGACGATCAGAGAGCTTCTGTCCCGAGCTGTCATATCGGAATTGACCCAATTACAGAGCATGGTCGGTTCCATGTCTGTTGTGTTCCATCCGAAAAGACCGACATCGTTTGAATAGAACAGATCAAAACCGTCAGCCTGATAGATATCGGCGTTCAGAAGATCGACGGTCGCAGGAATCGGAAGTGGCTCATCAAAATTCTGTTTGTTATCGTTGATGGGCAGAAAAACGGTTGTGAGGCTGTTGTCTTCGGGATTGTGTTGATTGGTAACGACATATACCGCACTGTCTGATGCAAAAATGTTGTCGATATATTCATCGGAAACAAGCTCGAAAAGCCGTTTTCCGTCAGGGGCGATGGCTACAATGTTCTGCTCGGCGGCAATATAGATGGTGCCCGTTTCGGGATTCTGTAAAAGCGACTGTACGGAAAACCACGGACGCCCACCCGCTAACTTCTGAAACTGGGCTTGTGCGTCGATTTCCCAGAGGATATTGCCATCTGCATCCTTTCGGATGAGTGTATAGGATTCTTTGCGTGTCGTTTCATCAAACGTGATGTAAAGACAGATGGTACTACCTTCATAGGAAAGCGTGAACTGCGCACGTGACTGCTGTTCTCCGCCGCTCGGTGTGACAGAAAAGGTGTGCTCTTTCAAGTCAAAAGCTATGGAAACACTTTCCGTTTTATACGGTTCCTCGGAGATGACACGCACACCTTCATATAGGAGCTGATTGCCATCGATTGTATACGGATTCGGTGTTCCGCGGACATTTTCGGGATAAGTGATGTAGTCGGATTTCCAGACATGGTCAACAGCAATCGGCTGCAAGGTCTTGTCTGTCAGATCGTCCTGACTGCTGCGATTGCAACCAAACAGCGAAAACACGAACAAAACCGACAGAATCATACAGAAAACACGTTTCATAAGATGCTCCTTTCATTTGATTGTACGATTATCGTATTACAAGTATAACATATCGGAGCGGATTTGTCAATAGCAAATGTAGAAAAAGAAAAACAAAGGATTGCAGTTTTGTACAGCAACCCTTTGCATATTCGTTTAACTGTGTTCTGCGACGTAAATGGACACGCGGCTCTGGATGACCTTGACGGTTTCCTCAAGCGATTTTGCACCGGCAAAGTAGGCGGAGGCGTCTTCGCGGATCATGTCAAGGAGCGTTTCGTCATTCTGAGCAACAAGAACATTACCTTCAAAAATCGCCATCAGTGCATCTCGATCTTCGGGTTCCATGTGACCGGGAACACCAACACCGCCCATCATTTCGATCTGTTCATCCATCCATGAAAGGTCGATTTCATCATCTTCATCATAATGTGTGCCGCTCCAGCCGTTTTCCTCAAAGATGTAGTAAGAGCGTTCCTCCTTTGCAAAGGTACGTTCCAGCGCACCACGTGCGGAGGAGAAACCATTGTGACTGTAATAAAGATCGTTTTCAACATCGCCGAATGTGCGTTTTATGAACTGCCATGCACCGTCAGCAACGACAGAAGCGTTTGTGATGCCGAACATCGTTTCCGGCTGCATTGCAGTACCTGAGTTCACGGAGTCATCAAATGTCGGATAGCCGATCAGCGTCATGTCCTCACCGCCGAAGACGTAATACTTCTTCTGCAGATAATCGCTGACATCGGAGAAATGACGCATCTCCATCAGCATCAGTTTATCATTACGGAATAAATCGGTCTCCGATTCGATCTCTGCGGCATTGAGCACAGGGGCTTCCAGACAGAACTGCAAAAGTGATGCAAACCGCCCGTCGTTAAGAGAACAGGTTCCCGCTGTTTCATCGATAAAGGCAGACAGCGAATAGGGCAGGATCATATTCAAAACCTGCATTGGTATAGATTCGCCATTCTCCGGATCGTTGTTGAAGTATGCTGAGAACAGGTATTGATCGTCATTAAGTGCCTTGCAAAACGCCATCAGGTCGTCAATCGACCATGAGGTTTTACCGCCTACCAGGGAGGATTTAACAGCATAGGTTGACAGACGGAAATTTTGAACGAGCAGCGGCAGTGTACCGTCAACTTCTTCCATTGGGGTAAGTACGCAAGGGACAAAGGCAGATCGGTTCATGCTTTCACCCTCTGCATCCATAAAGGAGTACATATCGCGGAACAGACCTTGTCGGACAAGGTCGTCGGCGTTGAGATTATAGCTGTCGGCAAGGATGATGTCCGGAATATCCCCGGCGATAATCTCCTGAGAGAGGACATCCATCGGTGTTGTATCAGCGGTGTAGTAGCCGGAATAATCGTTCAGTACCACTCGATATTGATCAGAATCACGGTTGAACGCAACAGCATACCGCTGCATCATGTTATTGCCGTTTTCTGCGTATGCAACCTCAATCAAATACTTCGGTGTGACATCCTCGGGAGCGACGGGCGACATGACAGCAAGCTGAGGTGTGCCGGAAACGGGATCATCGGTTAAGAATACTGCTCGGTGATCGGAGAGTACCTTCATGCGGTAGGAGATCTCGCTTTCGATTAGATCAGAGTTGACCCAGTTGCAGAGCAGGGTTGATTCCGTATCGGTAAAGTTCAGCGCATACAGCCCCGTCGTGTTCGTATAGTACATGTCATAGCCGTCTGCCATGTGGATTTCCGCATTGTCAAGGTTGATGGAATCGGGGATTGCCAGCGCGTCTCCGAGCCCATTCTTTTCAGTATCGAGTGCACGGTATTCATA
>JAFYTT010000159.1 GCA_017558715.1 Clostridia bacterium
CAGCAAGCCATGTGGAGCTGTGTCCGCTGCTGGAGGCATCCGGCATCACGGTTGCCTATTTTGATGTCATCGGCTTTGATGATTATCTGCACATGCTGAAAACCTGCACGGACATCACCGGACGTACCGATCTTTGGGAGCAGAACGGAGAACGGCTTGCCGCAGAAATCACATCGGTGAAACAGCAGTATGCCGACGCAGAGATTCCGATATCGGAAAACAGAATCCTCCTTTTGCGCGCGTCCTCCGGCTTTGTCAAGGCAAAAGGAAGTGACGGAACGGTGCTCGGGGAAATGCTTGCCGATCTTGGCTGCAGGAACATTGCGGACAGCGATGCCTCTCTTTTGGAAAACCTGAGTATCGAATCGATCATAGCGCAGGAGCCGTATCATATTTTCGTCATTACGATGGGAAGTAATACCGACGCGGCAATGCAGTCCTTGTCGGAGCTGTTCTCGCAGAATCCCGCATGGCAGTCGATGGACGCGGTACAGAACAACCGCATCCACGTAATGGATAAATCACTCTTTCACTTAAAACCGAACGCACGATGGGCGGAGGCGTATCAGACACTGTATGAAATTCTCACAGATCCGAATACATAAAACTGCATCTCTTCTGATCTGCGGCATTCTGGCTTTGCTGTTATCCGTCGTCATGGGAATTCTGGTCGGTGCGGCAGAACTTTCTCTGTCAGAGATCGTTACCGCACTTTCGGACCATGACAGAACTACCGCGGCAGGACGGATTCTGTGGTATGTACGGATACCGCGCGTCTGTACGGCGGCAGTCTGCGGCGCGGCACTGGCGGTTTCCGGTGCTGTCATCCAAGGGGTACTGTCCAATCATCTCGCGTCTCCCGGCATGATCGGTATCAACGCCGGTGCGGCTTTGGCAGTCACCGTCTGTGCGGCCTGTGGGATTCTCGGCGGATGGCAATTATCGCTGTTCGCATTTCTCGGCGCATTCGGTACTTCCATTGTTGTCAGCACAGCGGCAAAGCATCTGGGCGCGTCTGACGGCGTCGTCATTTTGCTCGGTGCGGCACTCAACAGCCTGCTCGGCGCATGTACGGACACGGTGACCGCCTTGGTCCCCGATGTCAGCATCATGAACAGCCAATTCCGCGCGGGTGATTTTTCCGCGGCAACAACGGCAAAGCTCCTTCCTGCCGCCGCAATCGTTCTGCCGACATTATGCTTGCTGTTTCTGCTTTCCAATGCGCTGGATGTCCTGACGCTTGGGGAGGACCATGCACGTTCTCTTGGTATGCATACGGGCAAAACGCGGCTTCTGTTTCTGATGCTGTCGGCATTGCTTGCAGGAACTGCCGTCAGTGCTGCAGGACTGCTTTCTTTTGTCGGTCTGCTTGTACCGCATGCCGTCCGTCGTCTTGCCGGCGGTGATGCGGCACATCTTCTGCCATTCTGTGCACTCTTCGGCGGCGCGTTTACGGTCCTTTGCGACACGGCGGCGAGAACACTGTTTGCACCGTATGAGCTTCCCGTCGGTATCCTGCTTGCGTTCCTCGGTGCACCGTTCTTTCTGTTTTTGCTGTTCCGCAGACGAAGAACAGGAGGTACGGTATGATCGAACTGCTCCATATCAACGCCGGCTACGGGTCCCGCCAGATCCTGTTTGACATTACAGCCGAGCTCCATCCCGGTCGTCTCATCGGGATCATCGGACCGAACGGATGCGGAAAAAGCACCCTGCTCAAAACCGCGGCACAACTTCACCCACACTCCGATGGAGATATTCTCCTTGACGGCGTATCGATCACATCGATGCCATCGGAAACTCGCGCGCGTCACATGGCATATCTTTCCCAAGGGCATCGCGCACCCGACATGACCGTCGGACAGCTCGTTCTGCACGGTCGTTTTCCGCATCTGCATTTTCCAAAACGCTATTCCGGTCATGACCGTGAAATCGCATCCGCCGCAATGGAAACCCTCGGTATTGCATCCCTGGCGGATACACCGCTGTCCGCACTGTCCGGCGGTATGCGGCAGAGCGCATATCTTGCGATGGCACTTGCGCAGGAAACGGACTACATTCTGCTCGACGAACCGACGACCTACCTTGATATCGCCAACCAGCTGTCTTTGATGCATCTCCTCTGCCGTCTGCGTAACAGCGGAAAAGGCATTGCCGCGGTCATGCACGATCTGCCGATGGCTATGACATACTGTGATGAAATCTGGGTCATGAAAGACGGCAGAATTGCAGAAAGAGGAACGCCGATCCAAATCTGTGCATCGGATATCCTTTCAGACCTGTTCGGCACTGCGGTCAAATACGAAAACGGCAATTACTGCTATCAATTCAACGCCAAATCGGTTTCTGATCATCGCATGCGATAAAAAACTGAAATTTGACAAAAGGGTATGATTTCATGAAATCAATAAAACGCGATCCATTCTGCTATCACCGATTTTATTGTTTGCTGTTTTGCTTGTTCCTTACAGTTTCGTCAATCAACACTTGATTGTCGACTGGCTGGGCTGCGGCTGTCCTGTAATAGATGAAGCGGGCAATATCATCGAAAACAACTTTAATGCGAATGATTTCACGGCATTATTTTGGTTGTTTATCTCTGTTTGTGTTACTGGAATTTCTGTACTTTTATCAAAAAGAATACCGAGGGAAACGATGTGGCCCAGGATTCTGTATGTAGCAGGTATGCTTTTGATATCACTCGTGATCACGGATCAATTCTGCCAAATGATGATGTGGCAATGAGAAATTCCAATGACTCCCAACGAAATGCCGGCACAAATCAGCGCTCGGAATAATAACATCGTATCAAGCTATTTTGAAACATAACGGAGGATGAAAACATGATTTCTGCGGAAAAACAACGGATGTGGAAAAACTATTGGGAAAAGACCAACGAACAGCCTTTGATATCGATTACGATCCCGAAGGCAGGTGTCGAGGAAAAACAGCCGCCGCGCTATCTTGAGGCCTTTCACGGTGGCGATACCTATCAGCAGGCAGCCGACAAAATTGCAGCGTGGTATGATACGCATGAGTTTCTTTACGGCTCCATTCCATATTATGCGCTTTCGTTCGGCTCGGATGATTTTGCGGCATACATCGGTGCAGATCTGAAGCTTGCAGACGACGGAACAACCTCGTGGCCGAATCATATTCTGGATTCGCTCGAAAACGTCCATATCAGATTCGATCCGAACGGCAAATGGTGGACAAAAACCGTGGAATTTTATCATGTTCTCAGACGCACACTCGGTGATGACGTGATGATTGCCGCGCCCACACTCAGCGCCGGTCTTGACGGTCTTGTCGGGCTGTATAATGCGCAGGATCTGATCATAACGATGATCGACGAACCCGAGCTTGTCAAAGAAGCACTTGCACAGATCAACACCGCCTTTACGGAGATCATGAAGGAGGTGCGCCGTGTCTTTGAATTTGACAAGTACGGAAGCATCAACCGCCACGGTATGTATGTCAACGGAAGCATCGGTGTTCCGCAATGCGACTTTTCCTGTATGATCTCAAGCGAAATGTTCCGTGAATTTGCACTCAATTCGATTGCACACGAGATGAGTGAACTTGATTATGCCGAGTATCATCTCGACGGTCCCGGCGCGATTCATCACCTTGAGGATCTCTGCACGCTCGAAAAACTGCACACCGTGCAATGGGTTGCAGGAGCAGGAAATGCACAGAAGCAGGATTGGACCTGGCTCTATCAGAAAATCGTCTCGCTCGGCAAAGCGGTTCTGACCGGAGGAAATACAAGCAGTGTATTAGCGCTTCAAAATGTGCTTCATACAAAGAGTGCATACCATAAGGTTTCCTGCCAGACAAGGGATGAGGCGGAACGCTTTATGGAAGAACTAAAGAAAATTGAAAAAAACTGATATAAAAAATCATCGCTCCTATTGTCACTTCGGGTGACAGTGAGCGATGATTTTTTCATTTCGTAAAGTTTCAATTAAAGAGAAATTGTTTTTCCTGTGCGGGAAGATTCGTAGATTGCGGTGATGACAGCAACGGTCTTCAGCGCTTCCTCCGAGGTATAAAACAACGGTTCATTTCCTGCGATAGCCGCAAGGATATTGCAGAACTGATACTCATGAAGATCGGTGGAAATGGCTGTCGGATCGGAAAAGCTCTTGTACCCGGATTCGGTACGGCTGAGCAGATCGATACCATCGGTATGAACGATAACATCTTCTTCCAGCGTCAGACTGGCAGTTGTGCCGCACAGCTCCAAACGGCGTGGCTTTGCATGTGTTACGGCGGTTGAACCGTCAATGACGCCGAGCGTACCGTTCGGGAAGACAAGACTTGCAACAGCCGTATCTTCCACTTCAATGTCATGAAGCAGCGTTGCCGTGTGACCGGAAACGGAAATCGGATAACCGAGCAGCCCGCACATCATATCAATGCCGTGGATGCCCTGATTCATCAGCGCACCGCCGCCGTCCATCGCTTTTGTGCCGC
>JAFYTT010000160.1 GCA_017558715.1 Clostridia bacterium
AGGAAATCGGATTCGGATGAAATCCGAAAAATTACTTGTCGTTGAGAGCTGCGATGCCGGGCAGAGCCTTGCCTTCGAGGAATTCGAGGGATGCGCCGCCGCCGGTGGAGATGTGAGTCATCTTGTCAGCGTAGCCGAGCTTTTCAACAGCTGCTGCAGAGTCGCCGCCGCCGATGATGGAGATTGCGCCGGATTCAGCAACTGCCTTTGCAACTTCGATGGTACCAGCTGCGAAGTTATCCCATTCGGAAACGCCCATCGGGCCGTTCCAGACAACGGTGCCTGCACCGATGATGGACTTTGCAAACAGTTCCTGCGTCTTCTTACCGATATCGAGACCCATCCAGCCGTCCGGAATGGAATCGGAGTAAATGGTCATGAAGGTGGTGTTTTCGTCGTATTCCTTACCGATGACATTGTCAACGGGGAGCAGGAAGTTGACGCCCTTAGCCTTTGCCTTTGCCATCAGTTCACGAGCGAGATCGAGCTTGTCGTGTTCGCAGATGGAAGTACCGACTTCGTTGCCCATAGCCTTGAAGAAGGTGTATGCCATACCGCCGCCGATGATGAGGGTGTCGACCTTTTCGATGAGGTTCTGAATGACACCGATCTTATCGGAAACCTTTGCACCGCCGAGGATTGCAACGAACGGTCTCTTGGGATCTTCCAGAGCGCCGCCCATAACGGTGATTTCCTTGTTGATCAGGTAACCGGAAACTGCGGGCAGGTAATCAGCAACACCTGCGGTGGAAGCGTGTGCACGGTGAGCAGAACCGAATGCGTCGTTGACATAGATGTCAGCGAGATCAGCCAGTTCCTTTGCCATGGACGGATCGTTCTTGGTTTCGCGAGCGTCGAAACGAACGTTTTCGATCAGAACAGCCTTACCTGCTTCCAGAGCAGCGATCTTTGCCTTTGCATCGTCGCCGACGATATCAGCAGCGAAGGTAACCTTACCGTCGAGGTACTCGTTCAGACGAGCAGCAACGGGAGCGAGGGTGAACTTCTTGATATCGTTCTTCTTTGCCTTTTCGAGCAGTTCAGCCTTTGCAGCTGCCTGTTCTTCTGCGGGAAGTGCTTCAACCTTTGCCTTTTCCTTCTTGTCAAGACCGAAGCCTTCGGTGAAGATGGCGTGCGGCTTGCCCATGTGAGAGCAGAGGATAACCTTTGCGCCGTTGTCAAGCAGGTACTTGATGGTGGGGAGTGCCTCAACAATTCTCTTGTCAGAGGTGATGACACCGTCCTTCAGCGGAACGTTAAAGTCGCAGCGGACAAGCACTTTCTTGCCGGATACTTCGATGTCTTCGATAGTCTTCTTGTTGTACATCGTCAAAAAACTCCTTTTATTATAAAATATTGGATAAACTATGGGACTCTCTGATGTCTTTTTTTGCCCGAAAACGGGGTACATACATCATCAATTATATACTATACCACATCTTCGAAAATTTTTCAATACGAAATTGTGAATTTATTGTCACGAAGCAAAATTTTTTTCAAAATTTATGCTTTTTCTGTGATCATTTGCCATTTTCTTCAAAAGCGGCAATCGTTGCATCCAGCGCGGCCTGTGCCTTGTCGATATTCTTTTCCCATGTGGAAGCCGTCAGATCACGACCGTTCTGCAGATTCGATGCCATCTTGGAGAACATATCACCCCAGCCGTACATATAATGGTGCGCCTGGTCAAAGATACGGGAGCCGAGAATCATATCGAGCATACGGATGGAGGTTTCGTCGCGCATGTACTTCTGCGTCAGCGCCTTGTCGTAATACGCCACCGTCAGGGTATCCATCGATTTTGCCGCCATTGCATCAAGCACGATCGATGTCATGTGCTCATCCTTCAGCGTTACGGGAAGCGCCACAGCATGACCTGCCGCCGCGACCATAAAGCTGTAGTAATTTTCCTGTGCCTGATCGAACTTCGGCCACGGAAGCAGACCGAAATCCGTGTTGGATTCGCGCATACGGGTGACAC
Source organism: Clostridia bacterium (assembly GCA_017558715.1). Classification (GTDB taxonomy): domain Bacteria; phylum Bacillota; class Clostridia; order Oscillospirales; family CAG-272; genus RGIG3925. The sequence goes on from JAFYTT010000160.1 coordinate 1,982, forward strand.
ACTGCAGAACCTCGCTGTAGAACATCGCGCGTCCGCCGACAAAGGCATCTGCAGCCTTGACATAGTCCGATCCGAACACGACATTTTTATCGGCATAGAATTCACCTGCGACCGCAATGACATCGGTCAGGCGGGCAAGGTCAGTCTCCATCTTCGGAATGTCATTTTCGTCCTTGACAGCCAATGTCAGACCCGCACCCGTAATCAGCGCATCGGGCGTATTATATGCGGAAACAAGACCGTATCGGTCGTCGGTGATCTTCATTTTTCCGTCGCCGTTGAGATCGGCTGCCGAGCTGCGTGAAACCTCAAACAGGTCCTCATACAGCCATTCGTTATTGTCGATCATCGTATAGAAATCATAGTCAAAGGTTGCTGCCATTTCCTTGTTGAACATCAGCACCCAGGTCGCATCATTATCGACAATCAGCAGATCACCGGTAGCAAGATAGACCTTATTGCCGATGGAAACACCGTCGATGGCACCTTGATCCCACCAGGGGCTGTCCAGCTTCAGATCGGGAAGCGATGCCATATCGAGCAGATAACCGTTGGATGCCAGCGCACACAGACGGCTGAAGCTTTCGATCACCGCATCGGCAGCATCTTCCCCTGCCGATACCGCATTCCGCATCGTATCGGCGGCAGTTTCGACCGTGGGCTTATATTCGCTGATCTTGACGTTATACAGCTCCTCAATCCAGAGATTGCGCTCATACACGGCATCGATGACAACGTCGCCGGTTGTCGCTTCCGCATAAATGTCAAAGCACTCCCACGGACTACCGCAGTCTGCCGTAATACCCGTGACGATAAACCGCATTTCCTTGCCGCCGAAGTCCTCGGACTTCAAGCCGTATTCTGCCGCAGGGTCAGCCGCTTCCGTCACAGCCGTGTCGTTTTTGGCATCCTGCGCTTTGGTTTCTGCCGGTGCTGCACCCGCATCTCCACACGAGGAGACAATACCGCCGATGGCTAATACTGCAAGCAGTGCGGAGATTGTCTTGAACATTGAAATTTTCATGATTGTTACCTCTCAATCACAATTGAATTTGAAAATATTGTAACATATTCTCTATGTTTTGTCAATTAAAATGCTAAGATTTCGAGAAATTCGCCGGGTAGATAACAGCCATGACAAATTCCCCATTTCTTACACACAAGAGAACCATCGAAAAAAGCAAAGAGCACCTCTTGCGAAGTGCTCTTGATTTCGTTGTGCATTGACAGATGCGCTGCACGCAATGCTAAAAATCACTTGTTGACAATGACTTTTTCGACAAGCTCCGATATTTTATCGGTTACCGTACAAATCGTGCCATATTTATCGGCAGACTCCATGTCAGCTGCATTGATGACATCCGTTACTTTATCAAATGCCGATTTGATCAGATCAATCCGTATCGCTTCATCATCCCGATAAAGCTTCAGGTAAAAATCAAGCATTTTGTTGATCGTTTTCTCTCGTTCTGTTACGATCTCACGGATTGCTTTGACTTTTTCCATAGCCACTTCGGGAAGATAGTCAAGCGGGATCGGTGCTCCTTCTTCCTGCTCGGCGTAGGACTGGGAATCGGATACACATTGCAGCTTGAACAATATGTTTTCGATAGAGCCAAGACTTTTCTGAAGATCACTAATCTGATCGAGTATTTGATTTTTATTGATGCTTTCTGACATTTCATTTTCCTCCAAAATTTTATCCGGAGGACACGCAAGGCTTATTTTGTTTTCACCAATGAAGCGTGCCCTGCCGTTTTTTACAAGACCTCTCGCCCGTTTCGGGTAGGTCGCTTCATATTCATTTCCCTGCTCATCAACTACAATCACGTTTTTTTCGATGGGTGCCGCCCCCTTTGTATTGATTGGCATGCTCGCTGATGTTGTTTTTTGTTATGGGTTTCGTCCCCGATCAGCAAATTTATTATAGCACATATGGTGTTGTATTGCAATAGGTTTTGATAAAAATTTGTGTTTCATTTGGCGCGTGTGGACAAAGGGGAATCCGTGAAATATTCGGCATACGCCGAATGTGAAATAATTCACTCCGTGAATTGTGAAACATCTCCCGTCGCCGACGGCTTTGGTCGATGTGAAATGAAATTCGCCTTTTCACATTTGCGAAGCAAATATTTCACAGCGAAGCTATTTCACTTGGTGAAGCCAAATTTCACTCGCCGAAGGCGAATTTCGTTGAAAAAAGAAAGAGCAAGTCTTTGACTTGCTCTTTCTTTTTTCTGGAGGCGCCACCCAGATTTGAACTGGGGCATAAAGGTTTTGCAGACCTCTGCCTTACCACTTGGCTATGGCGCCGAATATGTGAGGATCGAACAAGTCGATCCTCTTGTGGAGCGGATTACGGGGCTCGAACCCGCCACCTCGACCTTGGCAAGGTCGCGCTCTA
>JAFYTT010000161.1 GCA_017558715.1 Clostridia bacterium
ATCCGTGGCCCAAGTCCGGTCACGAAAAGCGCCGTCTGACCTATGGCTCGTTCCTTGCCCAGTACCGCACGGTCATGGATGCAGGACGCACGGTCACGTTCAAAACCGACAACCGCGGACTGTTTGACTATTCCCTTCTGTCCTTTGCGGCAAACGGCTGGAGATGCGAGGATGTCACCTACGATCTTCACAACAGCGCGTGGAACGATGACAACGTCGTCACCGAATACGAGCGCAACTTCTCGGAAAAAGGCTTTTCCATCAACCGCGTTGTCGCATTTGCACCGACGGAAAATCCCGTCGAGCTGCCGAAAATCGTCATGCCGAATGCTGCTGCGTCCGAGGATGAGGACGACGCAAACTAATCTGATGTATCGGTCTGCATCTCTTTTTGGGGATGCAGACTTTTTTGTGGGTGAAGGCAGGAATGGTTTTCGCAGACGACCAACGGTTGTCCATACAGAGTCATTGAAAGCGTGTGCGATTAAGTTGCATCCATGCCCAAAGCAAGCGTTTTCTGCATTTGCGTCTGATTCTCATTGCACGTCTGCCCTCCGCACAGATGCGACGACAGACAGCGGAATTCGTCTTTGCCCTCCACCCGACAGAGAATGACACTCATGCCGAGCGATTCGCAGTATTTTGATGCAAGCGTGTGTTCCATGACAGTTTGACATCCTTTCCCATCGTTGCCTCTGCCATGACAGCAGGAGTTCCGATAAGGCAAGTATATGTCAAAGCCATCCGATTCATACGTGCATCATTCGTCTGTGCAATCCTCGCAGGATGCGGACTTCGGATCGTCATACGTATTGTAATGCGTTTCGCGGAAGCCGTCGATGCCGGATTTCTGAAGCGCGCCGAAGATGCGGTGCTTGAGTCCTTTGTTGTTTTTATCAAGGTCACGCAGAAACTGCTTCATGTTCTCACGTTCGGTTTTGCCGTCGGCAGGACATTTGCTCTCAAGCACGGGAAGCTCTGCACGGCGTGCAAAATAGCGGATATCCTTTTCGGGTGCATAGATCATCGGGCGGATCAGCGTCACATCCATACGGGATAAGTACGTCACCGGCTGAAATGCACCGAGTCTTCCTTCATAAAACAGATTGAGCATGAACGTCTCAACAACATCGTCAAAATGGTGTCCGAGCGCGATCTTTTTGATGCCGTGCTTGACAGCGGCGGAGTTGAGTGTTCCGCGGCGGAGCTTGGCACAGAGAGAACACGGATTCTTTTCCTTTCGGACATCGAAAATGATATGCGTGATCTCCGACGGTTCGATATACAACGGCACACCGAGATCATCACACAGCCGCTGAATGGCGGAGTAGTCCGTTCCCTCCCATCCCATATCAACCGCAATACCGACCACCGAAAAATGCTTTGGGTGGAACTTTGCTAAATTGGCAAGCGTGACAAGCAGTGCAAGAGAATCCTTGCCGCCAGAAACACCGACCGCAATGACCTCACCCTCGTCGATCATGTCATAATCGTCGATGGCGCGTCTGGTATAGGAGAGCATGCGTCTGAGTCCGTTATCCATACGTTGAGCGATATCCTTTTCTTTGGCGAAATTGATTTTATATTCTTGATATACAGAATTATTATACCACAGTTTTCCGCGTTTGGCAAGAGGATTGGAACAGGATTTGTATTTGTCACAAAAATTTCTCAGTTCTTTCATTTTTGTACGGCATGATACTTTACAAAATGACCGGTTCGTGCTATAATGAAAAAACACGGCATAGCATTGCAAGACGAGGTATCCCCATGAAAAAGAAATCTCCCTCTGAAATCGCACGAAAAAAGCTCACCAAAAAAGAAGGCATCCTGCTCGAAAAAAAGATGCTGCGCGACACACCACCCCTGCAGAAGCTGCTTTCGGGCAAGCTCCCGCCAAAGCTGCAGGACACGCTGCGCGGCGCGTTTCTCGGTGCATTTGACGCTGTATTTTCTCATGGCAGTGCCGTTATCGACAAGACATTCTCCGCCGAAAAACGCACAAAGACCTATGAGATTCAGCGCTATACCGCCGAGGTTGCACCGAACAAAAAGCACCTGCGCGCCTTTTCAATGGAAGCCGGGAAAATCAATCGCGGCAACACAGCCCTCTCCGGCGTTGTCGGCGGTACGATGGGACTGTTTGGCATCGGTCTTCCCGATATTCCCGTCTTTGTCGGCTTTCTGCTCAAAAACATCTACGAGACCGCACTTGCCAACGGCTTTGATTATAAAACCCCGGGTGAACAGTATTTCATGCTTCTTTTGATCGAATCGGCACTTTCCACAGGCGAGGACGCGCTTGCACGCGAAACTGTGGTCAACGCCTGGATCGATGCGCACAAATCGATTCCTGCCGGAACACAGAAGCCCGAGGTCTTCCGCGAACAGCTGCAGAGAACGGCATACGCCCTCGCCGACACGGTTTTATATATGAAGTTCATTCAGGGCATTCCGATCGTCGGTGTCACAGGCGGCATTTCCGATGCGGTCTGCATTTCCAGAATCGGAACCTATGCGGCATACAAATATGAACGGCGCCGACTGCTGACCCAAAAGCAAGATCTGACAACAGGAGGTACACCCTCATGACAAACCGAGACAAATTCGGTTATCGGCCGATTCCCCTGTGCGATGGACATATTCATATCACATTTGCCCATCCCGTCGATACGACGAAAAAAATTCTCGATGACACGATGACCTGGTACAACTGTGAGCGCATCGCAATTCTGGGTCTTCAGCAGGACTCCAAAAAGCACTGCGATCCGGGCAATAACCTAAAAGCACTGTACTGCAAATCCCGCCTGAACCGGGAATATCCCGACCGACATGTCTACGCGTTCAGCGGCATCTTTCATCACTACGACGAACGCGATACAGCCCAAGGCTATCTTGCGCAGGCAAAAGCACTGTATACCATGGGCTTTGACGGTGTGAAGATTCTGGACGGCAAGCCGAAGATGCGCATGAATCTTGGCAGACGTCAGGACGATCCGATCTTCGATCCCTTTTACGCGTTTTTGGAGGAACACGATATCCCCGTGACGATGCACCTCGGCGACCCGCCCGAATTTTGGGATATCAATAAAATTTCCGAATACGCACTCAAGGTCGGCTGGTACTGTGACGAAACATATCCGACACTGGAGGAAATGCGCGAGGAGGTGCTGAGCATCCTCGATAAGTTCCCGCGTCTGCGTCTGACGATGGCACACTTCTTCTTTTTGTCGCAGGATCTTGAGGCTTGTGCCGATCTCTTTGCACGGTATCCGACGCTCTGCTTTGATCTGACACCGGGCGGCGAAATGTTCGAAAACTTCTCAAAGCATCCCGACGATTGGCGCACATTCTTTATCCGCTATGCCGACCGCATTTCCCTCGGTACGGACACCTACAACTACGATCTGCATGAAACACTCTCCGATTACGGGACAAACGCCGACCTTGCCCGCACCAATCTCGTGCGCAAGTATCTGGAATGGTCAGAACCGTTTGAACACCCGTGGTACGGCACGCTGATCCCGCTCGGACTGGATGCGGATACCCTGACAAAGATCTACCGCGGAAACTTCATCCGTCGTCTGGGTGCGCCGCGTCCCGTCAATGCATCTTTGACAGCAGAAACAGCAAAAGCTATGCGTGAAGCTATGGCGGACGGAACAATGTGCTGTGAAACCGAAGAACGGACAGCGCTCGAATATCAAAATCTGGACATCATAGAAAACTATTTTAAGAACAGCGAGGAATAAATCATGGACAATAAAACTTGGTTCAAACAGGCCAAATACGGCATGATGATCCACTGGGGTCTCTATTCTCTGCCCGCAGGCGAATGGAAGGGACAGCGCATGGAGGACATCGGCGAATGGGCGCAGCAGTTTTTCCGTATTCCGAATGCCGAATACCATAAGCTCGCATCGATTTTCAATCCGATCCTCTTTGATGCCGAAGAATGGGTCAAGCTTGCCAAGGACGCAGGCATGAACTACATGGTCTTCACGGCAAAACACCACGAGGGCTTTGCGATGTACCACTCCAAAGTCTCGAAGTTCAATATCGTCGATGCAACACCGTTCGGACGCGACGTTCTGGCAGAACTTGCGGAAGCCTGCTATAAGCACGATATGAAGCTGGGGCTATACTACTCGCAGGACCTTGACTGGAGCGAACCCAACGGCGGCGGCTGGCCTGCTGGCAAGACCTGGTGCGGCGACAAGGGCTACTGGGTCAACAACTGGGACTTCCCGGATGACGAACACAAAAACTACACCCAGTGCTTTGAAGCAAAGATCAAGCCGCAGGTCAAGGAAATTCTGACCGGCTACGGCGATCTGTGCCTGATCTGGTTCGATACGCCCTGCACCATTTCTCCCGAGCAGTCGGACGAGCTTTACAACATGGTCAAGAAATATCAGCCGAACTGTCTGATCAACTCCCGCATCGGCAACGGACGCGGCGACTATGCTTCTGCCGGCGACAACGAGATCCCCGATGACGACAAGGGCGAAATGCTCTTTGAAACACCCGCGACGCTCAACGACACCTGGGGTTACAAGTCCTTTGACAACAACTGGAAGAACCCCGACGAGGTTCGCCGCATCCGCGAGCATCTGAACAGCCGCGGCATCAATTACCTGCTCAATGTCGGTCCCGACTATCTCGGACGGATTCCCGCACCGGCGGTGGATATTCTGAAGAAGGCGAAATAAAGGAGATTCCCATGAAAATCTACAACATTCTCGAACACGGTGTGCAGGCTGATTCCGCAGAGCTTCAGACCGCCGAAATTCAAGCCGTTCTCGATCTGTGCAAAGACGGCGGCGGCAAGGTCATTTTCCCTGCCGGTACATACCGTGTTGCCGGACTTTATATGCACTCCGATACGACCATTTATCTGGAATCGGGTGCCGTCATCGAAGGCTCGGATGACTGCAATGATTACGAAATCTTCCCGTTCCCCAACGGCGTGGAAGACTACTCCGATATGCTCCTGCTTCGCCGCTACTACGGCAAGCCTTGGGATGCATACCGCCGCTCCATCATTTCGGCGTACGGCGAGCACAACCTCACAATCATCGGTGAAGACGGCTCCGTCATCGACGGTGTCCACTGCTACGACCCCGACGGTGAGGAAGGCTACCGCGGTCCGCATATGATCTACTTCACCAACTGCGACAACATCACGCTCCACGGCTATACTGCACGGTATGCAGGCAACTTCATGCATCAGCTTGACAAGTGCAATCATACAACCATGACAAACGTCACCTGCATCGGCGGCTCGGACGGTATTCATCTGCATTACTGCGACGATACGCTGATCGACGGCTGTGTCTTCCACACGGGCGACGACTGCATCGCGGGCATTTACGTCACCAATCTGCGCGTCCGCAGGTGTGAGCTGAACACCTCGTGCGATGTCTTCCGTATCGGCGGCGTTCATATTCTCGTCGAGGACTGCCACATTCACGGACCCGGCATCTGGCCGCACCGCAAGACCGTTGTCCGCGGCAAAAACGATGAACTGCCGCAGAACGAGGGGCGTCACAACACGATCTGCGTCATGATCTACTTTGCGTCGATCGATACGCCCGATCCTGAGCCTTCCCATGATATCGTGTTCAGAAACTGCCGTGTGGACGGCGTCGACACGTTCTTGAATTACTGTCATCTTGATCTTTTGTCTGCTGGCACCCACCTGACAGAGGTCGTGCTCGACAACGTCGCATTCACGGGTCTGAACGCACCGTCCTATGTCATCTCCCCCGAGGAAGAACCGCTGACGGTCCGCATGAAAAACGTCACAGCATCCTTCCGCGAGAATGCCGCATGTGATGCCGGTGTTTTTGACGGACGCGACCCGCATACGCACATCATAAACGAATAAAGAAGAAGCGAAACATCGACGTTCAAAAACGATGTTTCGCTTCCTTTTTACCACAGAAACGGAATCAGGCGATACCGCACTTTTTTCATATATGCTTCGTAGCCGACCAGTCCCGTGCGCAGAACCGCTTCCTCATTGAGGATTCGCACGGCAATCACGGGAATATAAAGCAGAAAAATACCAAACGCCCACCATGAACCGAGCACCACGGGAATCGATAAAAACAGCACGACCGTCGCCGCATACATCGGATGACGCACAATGCCGTACAGCCCCGTGTCGATGACCTGCTGACCGTCTTCGACTCTGACCGTGCGTGACAGATACGCGTTTTCCCGCATGACCTCCATATATGTCCCGTAGGAGAGGAGGAGCAATACGGAAGCTGTGACCGTCACCCATAAAGGTACCGACGACCACCCGAAGCGGAAGTCAAGACCCGCTGTGATGAAGCCGCCGAGAAAGATCATCCCGGATGCCGCAACCACCCCGCGCTGGGTACGCTCAGTTTCCTTTGCGTCCAGACGCTTCTCCAACAATTCCGGCGCACGCCAAAGGAGCACCGCACCGAAAAGTATCATCGGCACAAACAGCAGTGCACAGAACAGCCAGCCGCCGAAATAGAAAAAGGTCCCCGCAGGCAGAAAGATGAGCAGTCCCACAAGCAAAAGACCACAAAGAAATTTGAAAAAGGCACCCAAAAACAGCTTCATACCGACACGACCTCCCAACCGTTTTTATTATTATATCATGTTTTGCAAACAGTTGCAATCCCCCACCTCTTTTTTGTTTGTATTTTCTAAAAATCCTCTTGACGCACAAGCGGTTTTGTGTTATAATTTCTGTTAATATTCCGATCATTTTCACATAATTCCGACATTTTTCCCCAAAGGAGAATTCTTATGAAAAAGACACGCATAGCCGCGCTTCTTCTTGCAGCACTGACCCTCGTCCCCGCGGTCACGACATCCTGCGGCGGTGATGAAACCAAACCCGCCGATACCCAGGCAGTTACCGGTACTCAGGCAATTACCGAGGCAGATACCCAGGCGCTTGACGTACTCGATGCCCGTGTTCTCGTCGATGACGGCGTTGAGACCCGCGATTTCGGCGGTGCTCCGTTTCGTATCATCACCTGCGACGGTCAGATCGGCTTTTACTGGCTGGAAGCAGAAACGGGTGAAGTTGTCGATGATGCGATCTTCCGCTGCAATTCCAAAGTAGAAGAACGCTTCAACGTCGACATTGAAGTAACACTGGACGCTGCGACCTCCGGCGACGCAAGCCGTCATATCAGCAATGCGGTTCAGGCGGGTGACGATGTCATCGAGCTTGTTGCCATGCACGTTGTCGAATGTGCTCTGCTTGCCATCAAGAGCAACTTCCGCAACTGGTACGACATTCCCGATATTGACTTTTCACAGCCGTGGTGGTCGGATTCCACCGCGCGCGATCTGACCTACAACGGCATTGCGCCCGTCGCCGTCGGTGATTTTGCGCTCTCCGCGATCTCCAAAACCTACTGCACGTTCTACAACAAGACGCTTGCGGAAAACTATGACCTGCCCAACATGTATGACGTTGTCAACGACGGCAAATGGACCATAGACTACATCATCGAAACGACAAAGGACATCTATTCCGATGTCAACGGCAACGGTCAGGTTGACTCCGGCGACCTTTTCGGTTACGCATCCGACGCAAAGTCCAATGCAAACGTCTATCTGTGGTCGTTTAACAACCCCGTCTTCACCCGTGACGGCGACAAGCTTGTTTACTCCTACAAGACAAGCAAGATCAATGACATCGTAAAAAAGCTCGTTGACACCTTCACGGTTTACAAGGGCATCTCGACCGACTTCGGCGAATCCTGGCACTACGGTCTTTTCAAGCTCTTTGTCGAAGGCCGTGCGATCTTTGCAAACGGTACGCTCGGTCATTCTCTGACGGCACTTGCCGACATGACGGACGACATCGGTTTCCTGCCCTATCCGAAGTGGGACGAAGCGCAGGAGAACTACTACACGATGGCAGACGGCTCACATCAGGCACTCGCGGTTCCCACCACTGCTTCCAACATCGAAATGATCGGTGCTGTTACGGAAGTCCTCAATGCGGAATCCTGGAAACTGGTCGTTCCCGCATATTACGATGTCGCGCTGAAGGTCAAAGCGACCCGCGATATCGAATCCGTCGAAATGCTCGACCTCATTATGGAGGGTCGTATGTTTGACTTCGGCTATGTCTACAACGGCTGGGACGGCGCGTCCTTCCTGCTCTCCGAATTTGTTGCCAACAAGAACACCGACTTTGAATCGACCTACGCATCCAAGGAAAAGACCATCAACAAGCAGTACAATCAGGTCATCGAATTCTTTGAAAACTATGAGGGCTGATGCCCAAACATCAAAATTGCCGGATACGCCCAGTATTCGGTAATTTTTTGTCATTCCTATTGACAGATAACTTATCTTCTGCTATAATATTATGAATTTATTTCAATTTCAAAACAAATTCAAAGGAGAAACCTGATGAAAAAGACACGCATTGCCGCATTCCTGCTCGCGGCACTGACCCTGATTCCCGCAGTTATGACCTCCTGCGGCGGCGACGCTCCCGCAAACGATACGCAGGCCGTCAACGAAAATACCGAAGCTGTCACGGATGCGGTTACCGAACCCGCAGACTCGCTGGAAGCCCGCAAGCTCGTCGATGACGGCGTTGAAACCAAGGACTATAACGGCGCACCGTTCCGCATTGTCACCTCCGACGGTCAGACCGGCTACTACTATGTGGAAGCAGAAACCGGCGAAGTTGTCGACGATGCACTCTTCCGCCGCAATTCACGTGTTGAGGAACGCTTCAACATCGATATGGAAATCGTATTTGACGAAGTCTATTGGGACTCCAGCAAATACATCAATTCTCTTGTCACCGCCAACGACGATGCCATCGAGCTTGTTGCCATGCACGCCATCGAATGCGGTCTGCTCGGTATCAAGAACATGTTCTATAACTGGTACGATATCCCGCACGTCAATTTCAACCAGCCCTGGTGGTCCGAATCCACCCGCGAAGACCTGTCCTATGACGGTGTCGCACCCGTTGCCATCGGTGACTTCGTTCTCTCCGCTATGGCAAGCACCTACTGTACCTTCTACAACAAGTCCCTCGCCGCAAACTATGACCTGCCCGATATGTACCAGGTCGTCCGTGACGGCAAGTGGACCATCGACTATATCATCAGCACAACTAAGGATATCTACTCTGATGTCAACGGCAACGGTCAGATCGATTCCGAGGACCTCTTCGGCTACGCATCCGATACCCGTTCCAACATGGACGCGTATCTGTGGGCGTTTGACAACCCCATCTTCAAGCGGGACGGCGACAAGCTCGTTTATTCCTACAAAACCGAAAAGATGAACAACATCGTATCCAAGCTCGTCGATACCTTCACCACCTATCAGGGTATCTCCGGCGGCTTCGAAGCATCCTGGAACTACGGACGCGACCTGTTCATGGTTTCCCGCGCTGTTTTTGCAAACGGTACGCTCAACCATTCCCGTTCCTCACTGGCTGATATGACCGATGAAATCGGCTTCCTGCCCTATCCGAAGTGGGATGAAGCACAGAAGGAATACCACACGCTCGTCGACGGTTCTCACCAGGCACTCGCAGTTCCGACGACGGTCGGCGATCCCGATATGGTCGGTGCGGTCACCGAAGTGCTCAACGCAGAATCCTGGAAGACCGTTGTTCCGGCATATTATGACGTTGCACTTAAGGTCAAGGCTACCCGTGACCTGGAATCCGTTGAGATGATTGATCTCGTTGTCAACAGCCGTAAGTTTGACTTCGGTTATATTTACGACGGTTGGAGCGGTCCGTCCTTTATCCTCTCCGGTCTTGTTCAGGGAAAGAATTCCGACTTTGAATCCACCTATGCATCCAAAGAAAAGGCAATTCTGAACCATTACGACACCGTCATCGAATTCTTTGAAAATTACGAAGGCTGATATCCATCATACCGAATTTTCCCGGATACCCCGCCGTATCCGGGATTTTTTTGATTTTCTATTGACAGCAAATATAATATCTGTTATAATGTGTTCAATTCTATAACTTTGCCGGTCAAAGTTTACAAAACGAATCATCAATAAGGAGAACCACCATGAAAAAGACACACATTGCCGCATTCCTGCTCGCGGCACTGACCCTGATTCCCGCTGTCATGACCTCCTGCGGCGGCGATGACACAACCACCACCGATACCAAAGCGGACGACACCGCATCTGTCACCGAAGCGGTAACCGAACCGGTCGACGCGCTGGAAGCACGTAAGCTCGTCGATGACGAGGTTGAAACCAAGGACTTCGGCGGCGCACCGTTCCGCATCGTCACCTCCGACAACCAGACCGGTTACTACTGGCTCGAGGCTGAAACCGGTGACGTTGTCGACGACGCGATCTTCCGCCGTAACTCCAAAGTACAGGAACGCTTCAACATCAACATGGAAGTAATCTATGACGATGTGTATTACGAAACCTCCAAGTATCTGACAAGCATTGTCAGCGCCGGTGACGATGCCGTTGAACTCGTTGCACTGCACGTTGTCGAAGCAGGTAAGCTCGCCATCAACGATGTCTTCCAGAACTGGTACGATATTCCCAATATCGATTTTTCCATGCCCTGGTGGTCCGTATCCACAACACGCGACCTGTCTTATGACGGATTTGCGCCGCTCGCCATCGGTGACTTTATCGTTTCCGCAACCTCCGGTACGTACTGTACTTATTATAACAAGACCCTTGCGGCTACCTATGATCTGCCCAACCTGTATGATGTTGTCAACGAAGGTAAATGGACCTTTGACTACATTGTCAGCATCGCAAAGGACCTCTATTCCGACCTGAACTCCAACGGCGAAGCAGATGCAGAAGACCTCTACGGCTATGCTTCCTGCGGCAGATCCGCAATGGACGCATTCCTGTGGGCATTTGACAACCCTGTCTTCACCCGCGAAGGCGACAAGCTCGTTTACTCCTATAAGTCCGCAAAGATCAACGACATCGTTGCAAAGCTGGTCAATACCTTCTCCTCCTATCAGGGTATCTCCACCGACTTCACTGGCGGTTGGAACTACGGTATCAATGCGTTCTCCCAGAACCGCGCTGTTCTTGCTGCCGGCAACTTCGGCTCTTCCCTGTGGGCACTCGCCGATATGGATGATGACTTCGGCTTCCTGCCTTACCCGAAGTGGGACGAAGCACAGGAAGAATACTTCACGATGGTCGACGGCTCTCACCAGGTACTCGCCGTCCTTACCACCGCAGCCAATGTTGACATGATCGGTGCTGTTACCGAGGTTCTCAATGCAGAATCCTGGAAGCTCGTCACCCCTGCATACTATGACGTTGCCCTCAAGGTCAAGGCAACCCGTGATATGGAATCCGTGGCAATGCTCGATCAGATTATCAACAGCCGTATCTTCGACTTCGGTTATGTTTACGACGGTTGGGAAGGTCCCTGCTTCCTGCTCGAAAACCTCGTCCGCGGAAAGAACACCAACTTCGAATCCGAATACGCAAAGAAAGAAAAGACCATCAATAAGCGTTACGAAACCGTTATCGAATACTTCGAAAACTACGGTAACTGATCACACAGATAAAAATTTCACCGACAGGAACTGCCTGTCGGTGAAATCTTATAACGGAGTCAATTATGGCACAATTTTATTTTCTCGGCAATTCCACAACCATTCAAATGTTCGGCTGTGTCATCATCACCGAACACAAAACCGTGGTCATCGACGGCGGTACGGTCGGTGATGCTCCGCAGCTGGAACAGTTTCTGCGCACACACAGACCGCCCGCGTCTGTATGGACGGAGGATGATCCCATCCATGTCGATCTGTGGCTTTTTACCCATCCGCACCATGACCATTTCGGCGCCTTTCTCACATTATGTGAAAACACAACCGCACTCACCGTCGAACAGATATGCTGTCACTTTCCTTCAAACGAGGATCTGCGCCGCTATGAAGGACGCAATGAAGCGGAAATACGGCTTTGGGATCTCTTTGACGCACTCGCCGCCAAGCGCTTTGCTGCCCGTGTGCATACAAACGAAGTCGGTGATGTCTTCCAAGCAGACGACATCACAGCCGAGGTTCTGCGTGTGTACAATCCCGCATTTACGGCAAACTTCGTCAACAACAGCTCTACGGTCTATAAGATCACAGGCGAACATGCCTCGGTGCTGATTCTGGGTGACCTCGGTGTGGAGGGCGGCGAGGAGCTGATGCGGATGTACCCGGAGGAGATCACCGTCACAAAGGAGGACGGCACCCAAGAAAAACGCCATCCGCGCGCGATGTTGTTCACCGACTATACGCAGATGGCGCATCACGGACAGAGGGGTGTCAGCCGTGCGTGTTATGAATCTCTTTCTCCGCGCGCATGCCTTTGGGCAGCACCGGATTGGCTGTGGGACAACAATAACGGAAGCGGTTTTGACTGCGGTCCGTGGGAAACCGTCCGCACCCGCGAATGGATGGATGCGCTCGGCGTGACGACCCATCTTGTGGAAAAAGACGGGACACAGTCGTTTGTGATCTGATTCTGCTTATTCACACCAGCGTGTGACATTTTCGACAAAACGCTTGCAGTCATCCTCGCCGCCAACCCATCCGGACAAATACAGACCCGTGGGATCGAGTGTCTTGACAAGGCGTTCGATTGCGTCAAGATGATTGCCGTCAATCGCTCCGAGCAGAACGATGTTCTTTTTCTTGTCCTGCATTTTTTTGTACATATCAAACCAGCACGGATCGGTCAATGCCGCTTTGCCCGCTCCCGCAACCCACTGAATACCGTTCAGGCGCGGAATATCCAGCAGCATATCGAGATGCGGAATCTCACCGGGACCGTCCAGATGGTAGATCGAGCGCGGCATGTGCTCGGTCTGCACAACGATATCTTCCAGAACGAACTGTTCAAACTGCTTCGGCGAGATCAGCGCACAGAAGTCACACTGCAGCGGGAACCACGGCAGTCTGGACGCAAAGCCCATCCAGCTGGTATACGGCAGACCCGTCGAGCCGCAAAGCTGTACCTGTCGGTCAAACGCGTCGAGCCAAAGGTCTCTGACATGCATGGTAAACGCGCGGACTTCCTCGGGATTGTCATACAGATCGTAAAGCAGATCTTCCGTGCCGCGCAGGGATGCGACAACGTCCATAATACCGCCAAGGTCGGTCAGCGAAACGGCGAAATTGCCGTCTTGGAGTGCGCGTTTCTGAATCCGTATCAGATGCTGCCAGAGCTCGGATTGTTCGTTGAATTCGATCTTCGGCATATCGTTCCAGTCACGGACCACAGGGGCCTGATCAAACCAGACCGTATCGGGCGCCAGCTTGAAGGTACCGCCGATGCATGCCGCGAGCATACCCGGACCGAGATTGGAAAACATCGTCGGAATGCCTTCCGCAAAGTATGTGCTGTGCAGAGCCGCACCGCGCGCGTTGTTTACAATCAGTTCCTCGTCCAGCCATTTCTGCTCGACACTCTCCGGATTTCTGTGCCAACTGTAATCGGAGCAAGCGGAAATGTTCAGAAGCGGACGACCGATGGAACGGTGTTCCCAGAATGCTTCATAGCGGTCAAGCACCGCCGCAAATTTTTTAAGATACATGAGTTTCACCCAAAATACCGCCGCGAAATGTCCCGTGGCGGTATTCCTTTCTTAAAGCACTTATGCTTCTTCGTCGTATTCGGTCAGGAGAACCTTCTTCCATTCTGTCTCACCGTCGCCAAGATAGAATGTCTCAAACGCAAACGGCGTGATCGTGGTCTGAAGTGCAACAGGCAGAGCGGCACCGGAAACGGTAACATCAGCACCCGTACCGTCGGTTTCATAAAGACGGATGACAAGACCCTTGCCATCTTCCGCACGCTTGAGCGCGGAGACGACGACATTGTCACAGTCGACGGAAATACCGCCGAAGACCTTGTCGGAGAGCTTGCCGGTATGCCAGTTTTCGATGATGTTGGTCGTCGGCTTGTTGAGCAGCTTCGCTGTCTTGATGACAGGTGCCCATGTTTCGCCGACCGGCATCAGAATGTAGCGGAATTCGCGCTCACCTTGGTCGGTAAAGTCCGACTCGGAGGTTCTCGGTCCGCCGTGGTCGCCGTAGATCGGTGAGCGGACGACGGTATGATAAATCGTGTTATCCTTGACAGAGGAGGAATACGTGTCGCTGTTGCAGATGGCAAAGCCGGCACCCTCACCCTTGACTGCCGTCCAGCCAAGACCGGGTTCTTCCTCACCGTCGGCGGGACGCTCGATGACGGAGAACGGGATTTCGTAGTAAGCCTTCGGGTTTTCCACTGCCATCGGCCAGGCAAGCTTCAGCATCTTGTACTTTTCGTGCCAGTCAAGACGCGCACGGACGTAAAGTTCTTCCTTGCCTTCGAACAGGGAGAAATACTGCGTCAAGGTGGAGCCGTTGTAGCGGGAAACGACCTTGACCGTTGCGCGGACGGGACCGTTTTCGATGACCGTTACTTCGGCATCGGAGAAACGTGCCATTTCATCGGTGAAGAAGTTCTTTGCGTGCGACCAGGTATCGTGGTAGTATTCGTCAATGACAGTCGGAACTGCGGCACGGCCGGTGATGGCTTCCTTGCCGGTACGCTTGTCGACCATTGAGATGATATAACCGGTGTAAAGCTCAAATTCGATGCGCCAGATGTCGTTTTCAAGCACAGTCGCCGCGCGGTTGTTCGACGTTCTGTGACCCTCAAATGCGATCGCCTTGACAGGAGATTCGGGGGAAACGTAGTCCTCGGGACGGTTTTCGTCAGCACCCTGCAGATAGTAGACTGCCCAGCCGAGCGCGGGAACCTTGGCACGGAACGCGATATCGTCACGCCAGTAGCATTCGAGCGTCGAGGAGTGAACGAGCTGAGACGGAACGTCGTTGCCGTCTGCATCCTTCACGCCGACTGCCTTTTTGTTGACGTTGATGAATTCCTCAACATCGAAGGAATGCGGGTTGAAGACGAACACGGGAAGACCCAGCTCGCGGTCAGCTGAGGTATCGACTGCCCACGACAGCGTCTGGAGTGCGTTGTTTTCGGCAACAGCGGCGGTTTCCAGCGCCATGCCGTACATATACTTGGCATCCTCGTAAACTTCCTTGATGGAACAGCCGTCCATGGAGTCATGG
>JAFYTT010000162.1 GCA_017558715.1 Clostridia bacterium
CACCGAACGATTTGCCGATACCGCGGCATTCCTCAAACGGTCGGTCAAGCACGACATCCTCAATGCGCCGTCCGCCTTCGATTTCTCCGTACTCGGTCGTGAAATTGCCGCCGAGCCGACCGCGCGTGCCTTTGCCCCAACGGTCATTGGGAACGATCGTGTCGCGTACCGGGGATTCATTGTACAGCCACTGCAAAAATTCCGTCGAATGCCACGTTTCCGCCGTCTGCTCCCATTCACCGTCTGTGAACAGCGTCCACGGCTCGTAACGGCAGATCAGCTCTTTCAGCATCGGATGCAGGTGCTCAAGCGCATAGGCTTCGGGATTTTCCAGATACAGCGGATGGAACCATTCGTAGACGGAATGATAAACACCGAACTTCACGCCCGTGCCTTCCATCGCCTGCCGCAGTTCCATACAGAAATCCCTGTGCGGTCCGACATCCCATGAATTCCAGTTCCATGCATACTTCGACGGATACAGACAGAAGCCGTCATGATGCTTGGAAACGAGGTTGATATACTTCGCACCGGCACGCTGAAACAGCTTTGCCCATGCATCCGCATCGAACAGCTCTGCACGGAAGCCGGAGACAAAGTCCTCATACTTGAAATTCGGTCCGTAGGTACGGTCATGGAACAGGCGCGCGGGATGTGCGGGATCTTCAAGCTGCTTCATGTACCACTCTGCATACTGTCCGCGTGCGGTATAACCGGGCACGGAATACAGACCCCAATGGATGAAAATACCGAATTTCGCGTCACCGAACCAGCGCGGAACCGCTCTTGCGTTCAGGGATTCCCAGTTATTTTCGTATTTCACAGGCAATCCTCCACATCTGCATCAAAGCATAAACTTTTTCAGATACTGTGCCGAGAACGCCGCAGAATCCATCGCATCGCCCGGCCAGATGTCCTGCTCCACGCAGAAGTGCTTGACGCCGCACGCTTCTGCCAACGGAATGATGCCGTCGAAGTTGATGTTGCCGTTGCCGCATTCGGTGATGAACGGACCGTTTTCGTTGACACCCATATCCTTCAAATGCAGAATGTCAATGCGTCCCGCAAGACGTTCAATCCATGCACGGACATCACCGCCGCCGTGCTGTACCCAATAGGTGTCAAGCACGAACGAAACGGTTTCGGGGTCAAGACGTTCTGCGAGGACATCCATGGCGGTCTTGCCGTCATTGCCCCAGCGACGGAACTCAAAGGAGTGATTGTGATAGGTAAACTTCATACCGTAGGGCTTCAGACGTGCACCAAGCTCGTTTGCCTGCTCACAGAAGGTATAGATTTCTTCCTCGGAATGGAAATAGTACGCGCCGATACCGACGTTGGTTGTGCCGAGCGCACGGTGGTTGGCAACGACCTGTTCGACCGGTGCTTCGTAAACCTGATTCCAGCCCTCATGGGTACCGATGATGGCAATGCCCTCTTCCTTTGCAATCTGACCGAATTCTTCGTAGGGAATCGGACAGCCTGCCGTCTGCGCCTCGTCATAACCCATGGCTTTCAGACGGCGGAAGGTTTCGCGGATGTTTTCAGCGGTATCCATCGTATTGCGGACAGTGTATAACTGCAGTCCAAGCTTCTTCATGATCATGTTCTCCTTTATGCTTTATTCGGTCTTGCCGCATCAATTTTTCCGATCAGAACACGTCCGAGCTTTTCCATATAGGACAGTGCTGCGGGAAGTGCCGCACGGTCAATACGGGCAAGGAAATTGTCGGCTTCGTATGTAAATTCACCCTGATAATCAATCTCACCGAGTGCCTTTGTGATCTTATCCCAGTTCATGGTACAGCCAAACGTGTACGGAATCACGTGGGAGTCGTGCTTGTAGTCGTTGTCATGCACATGAAGCGCACCGAGACGCTTGCCGCCGAGCGCACGGATGGCATCGTCGGGTTCTTCTCCAATCAGACCGCAGTGCCCGAGATCAAGACAGACGGTAAAGGCATCGGGATTTCCGAGCGTATCGTAATAATCGGCAAGGTCAGCACCGAAGGAACAGACATTGGGTACGATATAACCGCGGCGGTTATCGTGACCCCACATGTTTTCAAGCGCGATCTTCGTGCCGTATTCAAGAGCAACGGGCTCCAGCGTACGGTAATAGTTGATGTTGAATTCCTTCTGCGCTTCCCCGCCGCCCGGATAAGCAATCGGATGAACCACAACGGAATTGGCACCGAGCGTACCTGCGATCATCACCGCACGCACAATGCGGTCGGGCATCTTTGCGTTATACGCATCGTCTCCCGCTCTCCAGCACGGAAACGGCGCATGTGCCTGATTGAACTTGATGCCGTAAGAATCCGCGACCGAACGCAGATGCGTTGCGTGTGCGATAACATCGCCCGTGTTGAGATGGCAGTCATCCGCACTCATCGGAAACATCGAATAGTCAATGGCGTCAAATCCCGCTTCCGCGAACAGACGGATACCCTCTTCCTCGCCAAACACACGGAAAATGACATCGGTTTGTGTCGATAAGATCATATTTGTTATCCTCTCTGAAAATTATTTAATTACATTATACACGCATTTTCGTGAAATTGCAAGACATCCGGCGAAATTTATTGGAATCAATTTCGCCGAAACGGCGGAATCTCATCATTTCAAAAAACGGATACCGTCCATTCCGACAGCATCCGTTTCCTTTTATGATTCCGTATCGTCATTTTCCCGGCGTTCAAACAGGACGTCGCCGCATCCGGAGCAGGCATCGCATGTTCCGCCGCACTGACTTCCGCATCGACTGTTGCCGGGACAGCCAATGCACTTTTTCCCGCTTTTCTTTGCTTTGTAAATATACCCTGCCGCCAACAAAACAATGACAGCAAGAATAACAATCACAATGATATCTTTCATGTTGTTTCCTTTCTTTTTGGCGCCGCATCTTGTTAGCAAATGCTAACTCTCGGGCAAAAAAAGTAATGCAGATTACTTTTATGCTTCCAGCTGTATGGCTTGTGCCAGCTGAATGTCCATGGTATATCTTGCATCCTTGATGGTGACGAGACAACCGCCCTTCAGATGAGAGATTACGGTAATCGGTTCTCCGCTGTAACAACCGAGCGAAAACAAAAAGGCGTCCATTTCCTCGTCATCGGTGACGATGTCACGAATGATATATTCTTTTCCGATCTCCGCATTACGTAAATTCATGAATGGTTCCTCCTGGAAAGTCCTTGAATTAGCCTATGCTAACCATTGGCTTTGAAAAATGGAAGCTTTCCGCTTACCATAATATATAATACACTATTTTCTTGAATTTGTCAAGAGGTTCGCGCAATTCTCTTTTCCGCGTACACAATTTTGGCAATTTATGATAAACGGAAATCGCGGAAAATCACGGAATATTTACAAAATAACCGTTGCAATTCTCATGAAAATCCGTTATACTATGAAAAAAGGATGAAAAAGGAGCGCCAACCATGAAATACGATCTTCACGCACCGCTCAAACTGCGCAATATTACCTTGCCCGGACGCGTTGTCCGTGCATCAACAGAGCTGTTCTGTGCCACACCCGGCGGATTTGTCCATCCGTATGAATTTGAAGTATACAGAGAGCTGTCTGATCGAGGACTCGGTATGATCTTCACCGCGCATACCTGTGTCCATCCGACGGGACATGCCAATCCTTACCAAAACGCGCTGTGGTCGGACGAGCATCTGGAGGAAGCCGCAAAACTCGCCGCTATCGCATCGGCACACGGCACGCCCGTTGTTGCCCAGCTCGGTCACGGCGGCTACAAGGCAGAAGGCAACACCGGAGCGCTCCCGTTTTTCACGGCAGACACGATGACAGCCGACGATTTCCGCACCGTTGC
>JAFYTT010000163.1 GCA_017558715.1 Clostridia bacterium
GCCCCCTCTCCGTACAAGGACAGATACGACGGGCTGAGAGTCCCTGTCATATCCACGCGTGAGGATGGGAGGCTGTTTTATTTTGCTGCCGCAGGAGTTAAATGAAAATCACCTTGTTTGTTTCGAATCCCTTCATGATCATGTTCATCCTGTTCAACTCCTTTCGACAATATAATAGACGTCAAAAATCGGATCAATTTGCGTCCTTAATTTTCATTATACCGCAAATGATCCGATTTTGCAAGGGAAAGTTTGATTATAAGCGAATTTGCCGCTTTACTGTTTCATAATCACCAGCGTCTGATCGACCAGCTCATCGACAGAAACATTGTTGTTGTCCTTGATTGAGGTCAGAAGTCTGCCGCCGAACGGAGCTGCCCAATATGCGGGGATTCCCTGCGCGCCGTTGCGCATACCGATAATCGAACCGACCGTCGCGCCGTTGCAGTCGGTATCAAACGCTGCCTGAACTGCCGCACAGACAGACTTACCAAAGTCACCTTCCCCGACGAGCAGAGCCATGGTGACGATCATCGCGTTGGAGATCGTATGACACCAGCCGTGTGCGGTGTTTTCGTTGTAGGTTTCGTGAATCTTTTCAATGATCTGTTCACGGTCAAGACCACAGCGATACCATGCAATAACCTTTTCGACATCACGGCGCAGACGGCAGTTTTCGGGAACTTCATCAAGACCTGCTTCAATGATCGTCATGATATCATCGGTGACAGCAGCCGCCGCGATCATTGCCGCGCAGAACATTTCCCCGTAAATACCGTTCTTGATATGGGAGATCGACGCGTCACGCCATGCCATGTCAGCCGCTGTCTGCGGGTCACCCGGATTGATGTAACCAAAGAAGTCCGCACGGATCTGCGCACCGATCCATTCGCGGAAGGGGTTATAATAGGTCGCAGTCTCGGGTGGGAGCAGACCCAGAGCACCGTTTCTGTACGCAATGCGTTCTGCCGTGCAGAGATCGAGATACGGAATCAGACGCAGCCAGCCTTCCATAACATCGGCAGGCTTGAAGTTCTTGCCGTACATCTGAATCATCTTCATGCCAAAGACGGTGTAGTTGGTATCGTCATCGACCGGCTCAATACCGCCGATGTTGTCAGCCCAGGTCGAGTTGACATTCAGGTGGGCATCGGCAATCAGCTGCTCGGTAAACTCACCCTTGGTAATGTATTTGTGCATCGGATAATTGTCCGTACCGCGCAGAAGTGTGTAAAGCTGCGGACGGCGCATACCCTCGACCGGCTTGCCAAGCAGACAACCGGCGATTCTTCCGGTCCATGCACCCGCGATCTTCTCACGCATCGTCTCGGGATCGGC
The DNA here is from genome assembly GCA_017558715.1 of Clostridia bacterium. Classification (GTDB taxonomy): domain Bacteria; phylum Bacillota; class Clostridia; order Oscillospirales; family CAG-272; genus RGIG3925. The sequence continues at coordinate 1,339 of JAFYTT010000163.1, forward strand.
TTTTGCAAGCGCATGACGCTTTGTGGGACGTGCGGCAAGGATTTCCTTGAGGTCAGACGGCTCACAAAACGTATAATCGGCGCGGATGGGCGCGTTTTTCATCTGATCGGTGATCTTCTTTGCGGTGTCATCCCATGCATATCCGCTGCGGGAAACCGTCTCGCACATTTCACGGAACGCTGCAACATCGTGTCCTTCGTCATAACACTGTTCCCATTCGGTGATCATATCGGGCGCGGTATGCACCCATGGCTGATGATTTAACATACTACAGTACCTTCCTTATTTTGATAATCGTTTCTGTTGGACAGACACATTCCCATCCTTTGCTTTTATCATACCACATTCGGAAAAGTTTTTCAAGACTTTTTTCATAATTTAACGGTTTCTCTTGACTTTGCCCGCTGACTTTGGTATAATGATAACAGCATGGGGTAGTCTGCCCCCGAATTTTATTCACTTTTCACGAAAGGATGGCACACACCGATGAACTGGAAACTTACCCAACTCGGCACAAATCCGACGATCGCTTTTGCTGCCGACGAGCTGAACAAATACCTCAAGCGCATGGACAGAGGCGCGCGCGTGACACGGATTGTCACGGACTGCTATGACGACGCCAATGAAAACGCACTGTATATCGGTATTGATCCCGCATTTGTCGCGCTGATCCCCAAGGTTGACGACACCGCACGCGACGATGCGATTTACATCAACGTCGCAAATGGCGCAGGTATCATCACCGGTACCAATCCCCGCAGCGTTCTGATCGCCGTTTATCGCTACTTAAAGGCACTCGGATGCGCATTCCTGCGTCCCGGCAAGGATGGCGACATCATCCCGAAATGTCTGCCGGAATCCAAACCCGTTTATATCGCAGAAACGGCTTCCTATCGCCACCGTGCAGTCTGCATTGAAGGTGCAGTCTCCTATGAGCATGTTGCCGATATGATTGACTTTTTGCCGAAGATCGCTATGAACGGTTATTTCGTACAGTTCAAAAAGCCGTATGAATTCTTCACCCGCTGGTATGCACATGCAACCAATCCGTATATGCCCGCAGAACCGATCACCGAGGACGAAATGGACGGCATGTACGACATGCTCCGCGGTGAAATCACCAAGCGCGGTCTGATGTATCACGCAGTCGGTCACTCCTGGACGTGCGAACCCTTCGGTGTCCCCGGAACGACATGGACACCCGTTGACGGCGAAGCGCCCGAAACCATCGCGCCGATTCTCGCAAAGGTTGACGGCAAGCGCGATTTCTGGGGCGGCGTTCCGCTGAACACCAATCTGTGCTATTCCAATCCCGCTGTCAGAATGGCGGTTGTTTCCGATATCGTTTCCTACTGCGAAGACCATCCCGATGTGGACTATCTGCACTTCTGGCTGGCAGACGGCTCCAACAACCATTGCGAATGTGAAAGCTGCAAGGAAATCCCCGCTGACTACTATGTCATGATGCTCAATGAGCTTGACGAACGTCTTACCAAGAAAGGCATCGATACCAAGATCGTCTTCTTGATTTACGTCGATCTGCTCTGGGCGCCCGAAAAGGAAACCATCAAGAACCCCGACCGTTTTGTTCTGATGTTTGCGCCGATCACCCGCACCTATTCCAAGACCTACACGGTCACAGAGGAAGAACTCGCTGCAGTCGAACTGGCTCCCTATACCAAGAACACGCTCAAGATGCCGAAGTCCGTTGCCGAAAACGTCGCCCGTCTGCGCCGTTGGCAGGAAGTCTTCTCCGGCGACAGCTTTGATTACGACTATCACCTGGTGCTTGACGAAAACAACGATCCCGGCTCCATCTCCTGCGCTAAGATTCTCGCCGAGGATATGCGCAATCTGAAGGAGATCGGTCTGAACGGTATGAACAGCTGTCAGACCCAGCGTATCTTCTTCCCGACTTCTCTGCCGATGCTCGTCATGGGCGAGACGCTCTGGAACCGTGATGCGGCATTCTCCGATATCGCGCGCGATTACTTTACCACCGCATTCGGTCATGACGGCATGAAGGTCGCCCGTTATCTCGGTATCCTCTCCGATCTGTTTGATCCTGCATACCAGCGCGGTGAAAAGCCGATTCTGGACGAAGACAAGGCAAGAGAATTCGCAAAGATTCCCGCCATCATCGCCGACTTCATGCCGACGATCACCAAGAATGTCTCCGCACCGCATATCAGCGACACCGTCAAGAAGTCCTGGCAGTATCTGCTCTACCACGCACAGGCATCTACGCTGTTCGCAAAGGCATGCGCTTACCGTGCTGACGGCATGAAGGAAGATGCTTCCGCCGCGATCGACGCGCTGATTGCATACTACAACCAGGTCGAATGTGAAATCCATCCTGTCTTTGATGTCTTCAAGTTCGTACAGGCAATGAAGCGCAAGTTCCAGTAATTCCCTCAAAATACACAATCCCCGCTGATCTGTTGCAAGGTCAGCGGGGAAATTTTTTATGTTCTGTAGAGATACGCAAACCGTCCCATCGGTGCGGTATCACCGTCACGGTAGAAGGCGATGATGTCATCAAGCGGAATGTTGTCCACCCACTTGAACGCAAAGGAAACGGGGTCTGTTTCCAGTCCGACAAACTCGCGCGGCAGAGTCAGCATCATGCGTTTTCCCTCACAGAGGTACTGTACCACGGTGTGGTCACACCAACCGCTGCCCGTCCAACGCTCGACAATCGCGCATCCGACACCGGATTCTTTGCGATTGACGGCATAATTGTAGCCGTTCCAGCCGGTATCGGGATCGCCGTCGGTATTCAGAAGCAGCATCATGCCATTCTCGGCATCGGGCATGACGATATTCCCGGCACATTCGACATAGAAGTAGAAATTGCGCTCATCACGTAATACCTTTGCACGGATGATATCGTTTCTGCCGGTATCATTGGTGTAGTGCGTAGAACCGAAGCCGTCGCAGTCACGGTGAACGGTCGTACCGCGGTCATTGTAATAGACAGGCTTGGCATCCGCGAAATCATCAAAGCAGACGGCGGTTTTCGGAGCAGATGTGATCGGACGCTTGCCCGCACCTTTATAACGGCGGATGTTGGAACAAAGCTGCAGATAGTAGTTGTCGCGGATTCCGTCGGCATCGGGTTCGATATCACGGCTGTATTCGAGATTGTACTGATCGACAAACGCAAGCTGTGTAGAGTTCGGGTCATCGATCCACGGTTCATGCCAGCGTCCCATGATCCATTCGTTCCATCCGGTGACGAAGACGATATCGGGATCGACATCGAGCGCACGTTCCCACTGTTCCTGGAAATTATAGCCGTACTTGTAGGATTCCTCATCAAGGAATGCTTCACCGTATGCATGGGTGTAGCTGCGTCCGAACGTATGCGGCGCATTGAAGCAGGTACACAGCTTCTCGGCATTGCAGTTCTGCGCCACACCGACCGTCATCATTTCGCACGAGCCGTCCTCGCGTTCGCCGAACTTGTGCTGCGGCGCTTTTTCAAGCCATCCCCACATCGGTTCATGCCACGTATCGCCGAAACCGTACGACGGCTGACCTGCGCGGAACGTAAAGAAATTGCGGATCTCATTCAGCTGTGCCGTGTCAAAATCACACACACCGACCTCAGGAAGCGAGCCGCGGTATGCCATAATCATCGGCTTACCGTCAAGCATATACCAAAGATCGGAATAGCGTCCCGGCTTGTAAAGGTCCTGATACAGCGTACGGAGCATATCCTCCGACGTCTTTGCAATGCCGAAATTGAGCATGAATGCGACCTTAGGCACGCGGATGCCGTCCGCACGTGCCGCACGCAGACCCTCAAGCAGCGGCTCATACGACTGCTTCCAGATCAGAGAGCCATTGGTGCAGTCAAAAACGAGGAAATCGACACCCGCATTGGCAAGCATCACCGCATGGCGGCGGATGATGTACGGGTCGCGGTTCAGATAGTAGCCGTAAAGCGGCTCGTTCCAGTTGGTGACCGTCGGTTTGCCGTCCTTTGTCCAGACAGGATGATTTTCGTTGTATTCCGCACCGGGATAGTCGCGCAGGACCTGCGTCAGATTCAGCGGCTCGGACGAGGACTGCTGGTCACGCCAAGTCCAGTAGAAAATACCGACCTGACGGTCAGCACGTCTGCGTCCGACATCCTCACAGTTTTTGACCGCACGACCGAGCTCATCGACTGCAACCCACGTTTCGTGTCCGTTGTCAAACACCGCATCCTCGGAAATCGGCTCATAATGGATCTCATCATACGGGGAATGATCGAGCAGTTCTGCACCGAGGATGACCAGCCGTCCCGAGGGAATCAGATACAGCGTCTTCACACCCGTAATCGGTGCGATATCGGCATAGGTGATCTGCTCCCCGATATAGGAGGTTGCCATGATAACACCGTATGTGACACCGTTATCATCGCAGACCCTGACCTGATTGCATCCGTCCGCACGGTCATAGCGGATGCGGATACCCAAAATACCGTCCCCACAATCCACATCCTCCATGCAATACATGCGCGGCGTGCTGTCGGTTTTGTCCACGGCGGTCAGCTGGAGTGTATCCGGTGCGCCGTCGGAGGAAAAAAGCCATTGCTTCATATTGCTATACTCCTTATCCACAATTATTTGGTAAATTGAGTATAGCACACCCGCCGCACAATGTCAAGAGTTTTGTCCCGAAAGATTTTCCACGCGCAGAAACGGTGTCACGCCCGCACGGACAGCACCGCCGCTGTCAACCGCCGTTTTGATTCCGTTCTGTTCCCCGACGGTCATCACACATTCGGAGGAACCGCCCAGTCGACGGATGCGCGACAGCTGTGCATGCATCAGCCGCTGTCCCGTGCGCACAGAATCACCCTCCTGCACATAAAAGTGGCATCCCTCCGCTGTGTTCTGCCGTCCCGGATGCGTCTGCCCGATTCCAACCGAAACCGTTGTCCCGCCGCGCGAACGGATCGAAATGCGGTTGCCCCCCTCTCCGATGTGCGTCACCACACCGCCGACCGGAGCGACCACATCTCCGTTTTCCTCATCCCGAAAATCAATCACATACGTGCCGCCGTCATGCCCGCGCATCCAACCGCTTGCCGGTGCACAAAGTGTTTCCTGCATGTGCTCCTCCCTTTTCATCTGCCGTCTCCCCTCACTGTTTTTCGATGGTATTGTTGGCAGACAGATGCTGAATTATGCAGGTTTTTCATTGACAAAGTGCAGATTTGGGTGTATAATAATATAATAAAAGTGAAAATCCGCGTCAATCTCACACAACAGTCGTGTTTCAGTATAAAACAGAAAGGACATTCGCATGACAGCTTCTGTAACCGAACTCTTCGGCTCCATGGTATTTGATGAAGCCACCATGAAATCCAAGCTCCCCAAGGAAACCTTCAAAATGATGCAGGCATCCCTGCACTACGGCAAGCGCCTTGACCCGCAGACCGCGTCCGTCGTCGCCAACGCCATGAAGGACTGGGCAATCGAAAAAGGTGCGACCCACTATACCCATTGGTTCCAGCCAATGACCGGCATTACGGCAGAAAAGCACGACAGCTTTATCTCCCCGACCGCCGACGGCAAAATCATTATGGAATTCTCCGGCAAGGAGCTCGTTCGCGGCGAACCCGATGCATCGTCCTTCCCGTCCGGCGGTCTGCGTGCCACCTTTGAAGCGCGCGGCTATACCGCATGGGACCCGACCTCCTTTGCGTTCATCCGCGACAATACGCTGTACATTCCGACCGCATTCTGCTCCTACGGCGGCGAAGCGCTCGACCAGAAGACACCGCTGCTCCGTTCGATGGAGGTCATCAACCGTCAGGCACAGCGGATTCTGCGTCTGTTCGGCGCTCCGACCGACATCAACGTCAAAACGACCGTCGGTCCCGAGCAGGAATATTTCTTAATCGACGAAAAGCATTATGCATCCCGTCCCGACCTGCGCTTCTGCGGCAGAACCCTGATCGGTGCAAAGGCACCCAAGGGTCAGGAAATGGACGACCACTATTTCGGTACACTCAAGCCCCGCATCAAGGCATTCATGACGGAGCTTGACGAAGAACTGTGGAAGCTCGGTGTTCTTGCCAAGACCGAGCACAACGAAGGTGCACCCGCCCAGCATGAGCTTGCACCGATTTTCTCCACGACCAACATCGCCTGCGACCACAACCAGATCACAATGGACTTAATGCAGAAGATCGCCCGCCGTCATGGGCTGGTCTGTCTGCTCCACGAAAAGCCGTTCCTCGGTGTCAACGGCTCCGGTAAGCACAACAACTGGTCGATGACGACAAGTCTCGGTCAGAACCTGCTCGAACCCGGTGATACGCCGCACGAAAACGCACAGTTCCTGCTCTTCCTCGTCGCTGTCATCAAGGCGGTTGATGAGTATCAGGATCTGCTCCGTATTTCCGTTGCGTCTGCCGGCAACGACCACCGTCTCGGTGCACACGAAGCACCGCCCGCCATCGTCTCCATGTTCATCGGTGACGAGCTTGCAGGCATTCTCGACGCGATTGAAGCCGGAAGCGCCTACAACGCCAAGGAAAGCGAAATGATGCGTATCGGTGTTCATGTCCTGCCGAAGTTCCCGCGCGACACGACCGACCGCAACAGAACCTCGCCGTTTGCCTTCACCGGCAATAAGTTTGAGTTCCGCTCCCTCGGTTCCTCCGCTTCTCCCGCATCCGTCAATATCGTCATCAACACCGCCGTTGCGCAGGTTCTCGGTGAATTTGCCGATACGCTGGAAGCGGCTGACAACTTCAATGAAGCACTCAACGATCTGATCCGCGACACCATTCGTGCCCACAAGCGCATCCTGTTCAACGGCAACGGCTACGATCAGAGCTGGATTGTCGAAGCGGAATCCCGCGGTCTTTCCAACTACCGCACGACGCCCGAGGCAGTGGCACATTATCTTGACGAAAAGAACGTCGCGCTGTTTGAAAACAACAAGGTCTTCTCCCGCACCGAGCTTGCCGCGCGCAAGGAGATCAACGAAGAAAATTACTGCAAGGTCATCAACATCGAAGCGCGTACGATGATCGACATGATCCGCCGCGAAATTCTTCCCGCTGCCGCAAAATACAAGGTCAAGCTTGCCGAAACGCTCAACACGGCAAAGACTGCATCGGCTGCAATCGATCTGCCGTACGAAGAGGAAACGCTCGCACTCTTATCCAAGTATTCCGCCGCCGCGTTCCATTCGCTCAAAACTCTGGAAAATGCTGTCGATTCCGCAGACAAGCCCACCTGTTCCTGTGCGCTTGCCCGTTATTGCAGCGACATCATTCTTCCCCTGATGGAAGAACTGCGCTGTGAGATCGATGCCATGGAACCGCTGATTGAAAAGGAACTGTGGCCGTATCCGACATACGGTGACCTGCTGTTCTACGGAAATTAATGCGATGCCGCACAGAAAGGATGGCGTGTTATGTCTGTCTATCTTGATTTTCAGCCCCAAAAGTCCTCCCGTGTCAGGGAAAGCATTGAATGGAGCATCCGTTATTCCTACCGCACAGAGGCAAACGACCTGCCGCGTGTGCTTCTGATCGGAGATTCTATCTGCAATGCCTATCACGGAGCCGTTGCCGCACGGCTGGGCGATGATGCCGTCATTACCTATTGGGCAAGCTCCAAATGTGTCACAGACCCCGATTATTTCCGCGAACTGGATTTCGTCATTGACGGTGATCACGGTCAGTATGCGGCAATCAGCTTCAACAACGGTCTGCACTCCCTTACCACCGACCGTGCGGAATGGAACGAAGCCTATCGCGCCGTCATCCGTTATCTGCAGGCAAAGTGTCCCAATGCAAAACTCGTGCTGACACTTTCCACGCCGTCCCGCAATCCCGACCAGAACGACCGTGTTCTGACCATCAACGAGGACACCCGCGCCGCCGCAAAAGAAGCAGATCTTCCCGTCATTGACCTGTACGGCGCCGTTGCCGATCTGGACTGGGATGCTTTCATGAGCGATTCCGTCCACTGGAAATCCGAAGGTGTCGATGTGCAGGCAGACTGCATTGTCACAAACATCCGCGAACTGCTCAAATGATTTCAAACAAGGAGAATTACAACCATGAAAACACTCGTGATCATTGTTGACGGTATGCGTCCCGATGCGATTGCCGACCATCCCATTGCAAAGAAGATCATGGAAAAATCGGCATACACGCTCGGCGCGCGCACGGTCATGCCGTCCGTCACCCTGCCCTGCCACATGTCGATGTTCCATTCCGTTGACCCGACCCGTCACGGCACAACGACCAATACCTATATGCCGCAGGTCAGACCGATTAACGGCATCTGCGAGGTTCTGTCAAATGCAGGTAAAACCTGCGCCATTTTCTACAACTGGGAACAGCTCCGCGATCTCGCACGCCCCGGATCCATTGTTCATGCGTATTTTGTCAAGGGCGGCTTATACGGCTATGAGGATGCCAACAACCGCATCACCGCTGCCGCCATCGACTATCTGACGCATTATGATGTTGACTTTACGTTCCTGTACCTCGGCTTTACCGATATGGCAGGTCACCAGCACGGCTGGATGACACCGGAATACATGTACTCCATTGACAATTCCTTTGAGAACATCGAAAAGATCATGAATGCCCTGCCCAACGACTATCAGGTCATCATCACGGCAGACCACGGCGGACACGACCGCACACACGGTACCGATCTTGATGAAGACATGGACATTCCGATGATCGCACACGGCACAGCGTTTACAGCCGGAGCTGACCTTGGTACGGTTTCCATCAAGGACGTTGCGCCGACCGTTACCGCGCTGCTCGGTGTCAAGCCGGATGCAGAATGGGAAGGCAAGAGCTTTTTGGCGTAACACTGTTTTAGATATACAAAAAGAGAGAACCGCGTTGATTGGACACGGTTCTCTTTTTGTATATGCATGATTTGGAAGTCTGATTTAATGGCACGCAAACTTGAAATTCCCATCAACACATTTGCCTGCTGTCTCGAGAATAATGTAGATTACTTTTTCGTTATCATATTTATCATCAAGCGTAATCGTTTCATCGTAGATTTCTCCGAACTTCACACTGCGGAGCAATTCTTTTTCCCCATCAACGCCAATATAAATATTCATCGCACCTTCAACAAGACCTGCTTGAAAATCAAGTGTATGCGCGGCTTCACTGTCTTTTCTTAATTTGAAATGATATGTACCATCAAAGGTATCAAATTCCATACTTGCTTCATTGCCATGAGAGGAAGTAATCAACATCATCGCAGAATAATGATTGACGTATCCACTACAGCCAAAAAGCATAACGATTGTACCTATCAGTATCACTACAGAAATCAGTTTTTTCATATCAGTCGCCCTCTTTCTGTTTCTTTGTCAGACACGGATTGACAAAACACCCTGCAATCAGAACGTTTCCTTTGTAAACTTCTCCCACGGAATATCCACAGGTGCTTTCTTTGTCAGAATGTCATCGATATGCATCAGCAGCGGATAGTCGCCAATGCTGATCTCCCCGCGCTCTGCCTTTTTCTTCACCGCACGCGCAACACGCTCGGCAACGACAAGGGATTCCAGCGTCACGCCCTGCAATTCGGCTTTTGCTTCGTCAATGTTCAGTCCCCGTCCGAGCAGAATACCGACAAGACGCGTTCTGCCGCCGTACACCGTGACATATAGGTCACCTGCACCGACACAGAGGTTGTCAAGCGTACCCGCACCCTGCATGGCAAGCAGTCCTGCCATCTCGCGCACACTCTGCCCGAAGATCGCCGCCTGCGAATTGAAATGCAGTTCGGAATCAAGACCGAACGCCCGCTGGTTCAGACCGATCGTCAGCGCAATACCGAGCGCATAGCCGTTTTTCAGCGCAACGGCAGACTCAATGCC
>JAFYTT010000164.1 GCA_017558715.1 Clostridia bacterium
AGAGAAGTAATATACGACCTGCGGCACCAGACGACCGAAGTTGATGGAGTTGGCGGAAGAGAGCACGCGGCCCTGCGCGTCCATCTTCGCAGCAAACTCCGGATCGGAGAATATCTTCTTGACGCCGGTCTGTGCATCGTCAAAGTTGCCGCGAATCGCGCAGACATTGACATTGGAGCCTTCCTGCGTTGCCATCTGCAGCTTCTGCATACGGGAAACACCGTCAACGGGATAGTAGACCATGATGCCGACCTGGTCGACATCGGCATAACCCTCAAGTGCCGCCTTACCGGTATCGCCGGAGGTTGCAACGAGGATAAACGCCTTTCTCTGTTCACCTGTCAGACGGAGTGCGCCGGAGAGCAGCTTGGGCATGATCTGCAAAGCCATGTCCTTGAATGCGCAGGTCGGACCGTGCCACAGCTCCATGACGGAAACGGTGTCATTGAGTTTCTGAAGCGGAGCCGCACCGCCGGGGAAACGGTCATCGGCATACGCAGATTTACAGTATGCCATCAGCTCGTCCTCGGGATAGTCATCAAGGAACTTGCCAAGAATCGCCGCCGCACGTTCGGAATAAGACTTCGTGCTCAGCTCGACAATTTCCTCCATGGAAACCATCGGGAGCATTTCGGGCATGAACAGACCGCCGTCATTGGCAAGTCCCTGCTTGATTGCAGCAGCGCCGGAAATATGATCTGCGGCAGTCGTACCGCCGCGTGTACTGATGTAATTCATAGGTTTGAAACTCCTTTTGGAAGTATAATTTTTGACTTATAAGATGCGTCTGAAGAACGCCTGCGCATTGCCGCAGAAGATATCGGCAATCAGCGCATCGGAAAATCCGCGTTTCTGCATTTCTTCACAGTACAGTCCCATATCCTGTACACCCTGCATCGGAGTCGGCATATCACCGATACCGTCAAGGTCGCCGCCGAAGCAGACATGTTTTTCGCCGCCGAGCTCCAAATACCGCTCGATATGGTCAACAACCGTACCGACCGTTACGCCCTGCGATGTGTCACCGAGGTGCGGCGTACAGAACGAAACACCGACAAGACCACCCGAGCGGACAATCATTTTGAACTGCTCATCCGTCAGACAACGCGTGTGATTCCAGACGGTGGCGCTGTTGGAATGGGTCGCCATAAACGGCTTACCTGCATCGTCGCAGTATGCAGCGGTCTGATAAAAAATCTCCTTGGATGCATGGGAAACGTCGGGAACAATGCCGAGCTTCAGCATCTTTTTCAGCGCGGCAATGCCGAACTCCGACAGTCCGCCGCCGACATCATGCGCACCGCCCATGCAGGTCTCCCCGCCCCAGACAAGGGTGAAGAACCGCACCCCGCGCGCGTAAATTTCGTCCAGACGTGACAGATCGCCGCCGAGCAGCTTACCGCCTTCCACAGCGAGTATGTAAGACTTTTTTCCGGTCTGCCAAACCTGTTCCAGTTCTTCCTTTGTTCGGCAGGGAATGATCTCGGGATGTGCGGCACGGCACTTTTCGGCATATTCGGTTGCGGCAAGGAACTGTGTCCAGCACTCGTCGTCCGTCTTTCGAGCGGAGGAATAAATTGCCATGATCTGCGTAAAAAATGCAAAGTCATTGACTCTGTCAAAGGAAATATGGTGACGGTCGTTGTGAAAATCCGTCTCTGCATGCATCATTTCAAGCAAGGTATCACAATGGGTATCACAAAGACCAAAGGGATATTTAGTCATAGGAATTCCTTCCTTTCTGTTTGATAAACGCACCCTTGATATAGTTGATGTCGAGGACCGCAGGAGGATCACTCTGGGTCAGAAAGACCTCCGCAACGTCAAATCGGATCGCCTTATCGGTCGGATGTGCGGTCAGATATGCACGCGCCGCCGCGATGATCCGCTTCTGCTTATCCCATGTAACCGCGGCTGACGGACGACCGTATCGGAACTGTCCGGGCGAAATCTTTCGGGATTTGACCTCAACAAACAGGATCCGCGCTTCGTTTTGGGCAATGATATCGATCTCACCGCCGCCGTAGGAGATGAAATTGCGCGCGCAAATCTCACATCGGTGATCGATGAGAAACTGTACAGCGGCATCCTCACCGATATCGCCGCGTTCACGGTTTTTGCCGGGATCAGACATCTTTGGGTTCCTCGTTCAAAAATTTCAGAAATGTTTTTCTGTGAATGGGAGACGGTCCGTGCTCACGCACCGCATCCATGTGGGCTTTCGTCGGATAACCCTTGTGCTTTGCAAATCCGTATGCCGGGTATTCGGCATCCATGTCGGCGCACATACGGTCACGCGTGACCTTGGCAAGAATCGATGCCGCCGCAATCGACGGGGATTTTGCGTCTCCTCCAACGACGGTCTGCGTGGGAATGGCAAAACCGCGGCTTGTATTGCCGTCAATCAGCGCATAGTCGGCGGTGATTTTGAGTGCTTCCACCGCACGGCGCATTGCAAGCATCGAAGCATTGAGGATGTTGATTTCGTCAATCTCCTCGGCGGACGCTTCTGCAATCGCATACGCAAGTGCACACTCGCAGATGACATCAAACAACACCTCCCGCTTTTTCTCGGTCAGTTTTTTGGAGTCATTCAGTCCGGGAATCTCGCATCCGCGCGGCAGAATGACAGCGGCGGCAACGACGGGACCTGCAAGCGGACCTCGTCCTGCTTCATCACAGCCGCAGACAGCGGTATACCCTTCTGCGTACACCGCATCTTCGATGTCCCAGCCAAGCGGAACAACCTCTTTTTTAACCCGTGCCATCAGGATTCCTCCGGCTTGGGTGCGGTCTTTTTCTTTTCCTTGACAAGCGGTCGTTCGAGTGTGATGCGTCCGATCTTTGCCGCGCGGAATTCATCAACAAGAGCACGTGCACAGCGTTCGGTATTGACAACGCCGCCAGCCATTAAGAATCCGCGTTTTTTGCCGATGACCTGGAACAGATCCCAATCATCAAGGTCGTCATACTGAGAAAGATCGCCAAGCTTATAGCGTTCGGCAAGCAGATCGGGGTACAGCGTGCGCAGTCTGCCGACCAGGGCATATGCGATGCGTTCAAGGTCCATGATGTCGTCCTTGATGGCGCCGGTGATCGCAAGGTTTTCACCGACGATCTGGTCTTCAAACTTCGGCCAGAGAACACCGGGCATATCGAGCAGATCCAGACCGACCTGTGTCGTGACCCACTGCTTGGTCAGTGTAACACCGGGACGGTTTTCGACCTTTGCTTTTTTGCCGCCGGAAATCTTATTGATGAGCGAAGACTTGCCGACATTGGGAATACCGACGATCATCGCCTTCAGAGTACGTCCTGTCATACCCTTTGCATCGTAACGTTCACGCTTTTCCGCAAGCATTTCTTCAACTGCCTGCGCCAGGCGATCCATGCCGAAACCGG
>JAFYTT010000165.1 GCA_017558715.1 Clostridia bacterium
GGTCTGAATCGTGGTGTTGTTGATCGATTCCTGTTTTGCATAGGAACGCGCAACGGGATAGATCGACTGCAAAATCAGCTTGGTATCGGGCGTGTTCTGACGGATGATATTGATCAGACTCTGATAATCGGTTTTGAACCATGTTTCATCCATCATGGATACACCGTTGACACCGAGTGTGACGATCAGATATTCCGGCTTGACCGACTTGCAGAGATCGGCAATCGACATCTCCGTTTTGGAATTGGGGTCATAGACCAGATCGGTCACCGCACGGAACAGCGCCAGCGTACCGCTGTTCGGTGTCCATACCTGCGTCGTATCACGGGAACCGAAGACTTTATACGCCTTCATGCCGTGTGTCGTGGAGTCGCCGTAGAACACGAGTTTATCCACATAACCGTCAGGCGCAGTCCCTTCCGGGAGCGCAACCTCAGCAAGCAGCTCAGCATCATAAAACGTCGGGATCGTGTCAGGGGTTACCGGTTTCGGCGGTTCTGTCTGTGCAGTCTGCTCGGTTTGTACCTCGGTCACAGCCTCCGACTGTACAGGTGCCGGTGGTTCTGCACTTGTATCCGCCGGCGAACCTTCTGATTCGTCGGTATCCTGCAAAAGGATATCGGTGTTTATGTCCGCCGTCTCCGTCTGTTCCTTCACGGGCGGAGGAGTCGGATTCTGCTCCCGCTTCATCGCCTGCGCAAAAAACAGTACCATCAATGCACACATGCACAATGTCGAAACCACGACAATCATCATTGCCGCGCGGTTCTGATTTCTTCTTCGGCTGCTGCCATATCTGCTCATTGCCTTGAAACTGTCCTTTCTGAAACCATGATATATATCAGTATATCACATTTTTCGTAAAAATACAAGAAATTCACACGATTTTCAATTCATCCGCATTGTAAATAATTTGTGAAGTCCGCCCCTTGCTTTATGATCCGCACCGCTTGCAGACGCGTGATTTTCCTGCCTGTTTTGCCTGTTCTTCCGTGCCTGACGACACTGATTTTGATTTGGCAAGTGCGGAACATTCTGCCGTCACATGCCAGACCGAACCGCCCGCCGTCCAAAAGACGGTATCCTCGGACAAAGGAGCTTCTCCGGTCATTCCCTGCATTTGCTGATAGGCAAGCACCGCCGCAACAGCCGCTGCCTGTGCATCCAGCTGTTCACCGTACTGTGCAAGCAAATCACAAAACACTTCATCCCCAAACAGCAGCTTCGCCTGTTCCGAAACGGATTCCGCCATCGGTACTTCTGCAGCAGCAGGAGGCTCTGTCTGCGGAACAACATCTTCCGTTTCTGCCGACGCAGTGACCGCAGCGGTGGGTTCCTCATACAGATTGCGCGACGACGGGACAATCAGAACGCCATCCTCAACGGAATCTGCACAAGAGCACAGCAGGAGTGTGCACAGCATCAGCACAACGATACGCCAAACATACTTCATGACAGATCACAATCCGCGATTTTTTTATCTTTATAATAGAACTCACGGTCACGCTCCCCGATTTCACGCAGAATCCGGCACGGATTTCCGGCAGCGACGACATTGGCGGGCAGATCCTTCGTCACAACGCTTCCCGCGCCGACAACCGTATTGTCGCCGATGGTTACACCGGGCAGGACAATGACACCGGCGCCGAGCCAGCAGTTGTTACCGATGTGTACCGGTACGTTATACTGACCGCCCCGGGCCCGGATCTCGGGACAGATCGGATGCCCTGCTGTCGCTATGACGCAGTTTGGACCGACCATGGTATTGTCGCCGATATAGATATCGGTATCATCCACGAGTGTCACATTGAAATTGAAATACACGTCACGTCCGAGATGGACATGATGCCCTGCCCAGTTTGCATGCAGCGGCGGTTCAATATAGGTTCCCTCACCGACCTCGGCAAACATTTTCGTCAAAAGCTCCCACCGACGCTCCCACTCCGTCGGACGTGTCAGATTATATTCATACTGCAGCTCCAGACACTGTGCCTGCTTTGCAATCAGTGCCTCATCCGTTGCAAAATACAGTTGACCGGATCTCATTTTTTCATATACCGTCATATGATTTCCTCGTTTCCATTGAATTCCACCCAATTATATCACGAAAAATAGTATATGTAAAGAGAATTTCCCGATTTTTGACAGTTGCGTGAATTTTTTCAAAACCTCTTGATTTTTTCCGTAAACTATGGTATAATATCAAACATGAAAGATGCCGGTGTGTTGGAATTGGTAGACGAGGGGGACTCAAAATCCCCAGCCAGCAATGGTGTGCGGGTTCGAGCCCCGCCACCGGCACCACGAAAAACCTCGGAAACATTCCGGGGTTTTTCATTTTTAATTTCGTATTCTATTTTAAGGGGTGTTTAATATTGAAGCGCATCATAATCGGTATCCTGCTCTGTCTGCTTTTTGCACTCTGTCTGCTCGGCTGTGATTCAGGCGGCAGCAGCATCATCGGCACCTGGAAAATCACGGAGTGTACCGTCGACGGTGAACCGCTGGTCGACATGAACGACTGTTATTTTTATTTCTATGAAGACAATACCGGCAAAAAGGTCATTCTCGACGAGCTGCAGTTCACTTATGAATATTCCTATGACGGTGTCACCTGTGTACTGTACAACATCACCTACGATGACGGAACGGTTGAGGCAGGCAGTTATTCCGAAATGCAGGTCAAGGGCGATACTATGACCATTACTGCCAACGAAAGCGGTGTTACCGAGGTCGTCACGCTGAAACGGCAGAAGAACCCCTGATTATAAACACTGTTTATTTATTCTGTATACAGGAGAAGCCACAATGAAAATCGATTTTTCACGCGGCGTATGGAACACCGACGAGGTCACCTATGCCTATACCTATCGCTTTCCAGGAACACCTGAATTTCACCAAACGAACGACTGCGTAGAAAACCGCCCTGATGACACATGCAGGTTCGGCTGTGACTGGGAGAACATTTCCCTGCTTACCCGCAGCACTTACACCGCAGGTACACGCATTGCAGTCCGCTGTGCGTTCTTTGATCTCGGCGCACCGCTGATTACGATTGCCGACCGTATCTATGACGAAAACGGTGAGTACAAATACGGTGATTACATTGAAGTTGTCCTTTATAAAAACGGTGTCAATGTCTGGCGCATGCAGATGGATGAAAACAAAAAAGTCACATGGAAGAAAATGCTCGGTGTCGAATTTCCCGTATCCGAGGGCGATATCCACACCCTTGCAGTCGATATGACAAAGGACGGTCTCCGCATTGAAGCGGATGAACACCGCATGTTCTGGCGCTGTGAGGATCTGTACGAATCCTTCCATCTCGGTATTGATGCCTGTGAGGGGCTGAACCGATTCTATTCGATGGAGATTACAAAGTTGTAAACCAAAATTTTCTGTCCGACGGATTGCCGCAGAATTTCTCTGCCGCAGTCCGTTTTTTCTTTGTTCGATTGCGCGGAACAACGCGATGATGAAAATTTTACGAAATTTCGGAAAACATCTTGCAAAGCGACGCAATTTATGGTAAGATGATACTTGAAATATTACGTTACCGAAAGGAAAACCACTATGAGAGGTCACGACTACATCAAAACCGTTACCGAAACCATTGACCGTGCATGGAATACCCAGCAGGATCAGCTGTCCGCAGCGAAAGCATTGATCGCACAGGCGATTGAAGCGAAAAAGAATGTGTTTGTATTCGGCTGTTCTCACGCGGGCATTCTCGCCGAAGAAGTCTTCTACCGTACCGGCGGACTTGCCGTTATCAACCCGATCTTCTTCCCGGGCTTCATGCTCAATACCCGCCCGATCACGATGACAAGCTCGCTGGAACGCGTTCCCGGTCTTGGTAAGATCATTCTCAAGCAGAACCATGTCGGCGAAGGCGATGTCCTGCTCCTGCACTCCGTCTCCGGCAGAAACACCGTTCCCGTTGAAATGGCAATCGAAGCAAAGGCAATGGGCGTTCACACCGTCTGCATCACCAATCTCGAATATTCCAAATCCGTTACCTCCCGTCATCCGTCCGGCAAGAACCTGTATGAGGTCTGTGACATCGTCATTGACAACTGCGGTGTTACCGGAGATGCGGCTGTCAAGCTGGACGGTCTGGAAGAAAAGATCGGTCCGACCTCCACGACGGTCGGTACCGCGATTCTCAATGCCATCGTCATTGAGGCGGTTGAGCAGATGATCGCCGACGGCATCGTCCCGCCCGTCTTCATGAGCGCAAACATCGACGGCGGCGACGCACACAATGCCCGTATTTTCGAGGAATACAAGGACAACATTTTCTATATGTAATGGTGGGAGGACTCCCCAATGACCGCAAAATCCAAACTGAATATCGCGCTGGATGCGGGCGGTACCAAGGTCATCGCTCTGTTGTATGACGACAATTTCCGCATGATTTCCTCGCACAGAACCGGCAGTCTTCGCTCCAATACCACCTCCGCAGAGCTGGTTTCAAACAACATCAACAGCTTGATTCGCGAAATGGACATTGAAGGACGCACCATCGGTGCTATCACAGGCATCGGTGACGGCGGACTCGTCGCGCGCATCAAAGAGTTATGTGACGTAGAATCCGTCGCGACATGCGGCGAAATGGAGCTTGGCATGAACGCAGCAGAGCTGTTCGGCGACGGCATCCTCTCCCTCTCCGGTACCGGCGCAACGATGTTTGCCCGTTACAACGGCAGACATTTCGGAACGGGCGGCTACGGTGCCGCTGTCTCCGATGCGGGCTCCGGCTATTGGATCGGACGCGCCGCATTCAATGCCGCCATTGAGGACGACGAAGGACGCGGTGTTCGCACGATTCTGACCGATCTCCTTGCTGAGAAGCTCGGCGGAACCCGTGCAAATTTCGGACACGCGATTTTTGCCATTTACGGCAAGACCGATATTTCCCCGACTGCATATGTCGCATCCTGCACACCGCTCGTTTCCCAGGCAGCAATGGCCGGTGATACGGCTGCCCTGCGGATCCTCGAACGTGCAGGCTATCTGATCGGCGCTCAGACCGTCGCTATGGTCCGAAAAAACAAATTGCCGACCACCCTGCCCATCACCATTTCCGGCAGCGTGTGGCGTTCTCACCCGCTCCTGTTTGATTCCTACCGCGATACCCTGTCCAAGGCCGGTATGGAAGGCAATCTTCATATTCCCGCGTTTGAACCGATCGTCGGTGCTGTCATCGGTCACGCACACCGCGCAGGCGTCCGTTTTGACGATACCTTCCGTGCACAGTTTGCCGAGGATTACAAAAAACACGCTTTCGAGGTTTCCTCGGATTTACAGCACCGCCCCAACCCGCAGAAAATCATTCCCACAGTCGCGGCTGACGCTCCGACCGATCCGATGGCATCGGGAATGATCATCGATTTATAAATTCTTATCCAAAAAGGAGAACATACTTATGGCACTCATGCACCGTTATCAGAAAGCCGTCGACGACCTGTTCGCAAAGGTTCGCGACACTCAAACCGAAACCATCATCAAGGCAGGCACCATGATCGCTGATGCTGTTGCCAACGGCGGCAAGGTTTATCTCAACGATATCTGCCACTCCATCGAAATGGACTTAATCTACCGCGGCGGCGGTCCGATCTTCTACAAGAAGTTCAAGAAGGATGAACATATGGAATCGCTGAAGGCCGGTGACGTTCTCGTCGTCTCTTCTGTTTCCGGCAGAACTGCGCATGTCGTTGATCTCGCATGGGAAGCAATGGAAAAGGGCGTCAATGTCATTGCGTTCACGTCGATGGAATACGCACGTCAGGTCGATCCTGTCCATCCGTCCGGCAAAAAGCTGTATGAATTTGTCACCCTCGCTGTTGACAACTGCGCACCTGCTGCAGAGGCTATGCTCGAAGTGGAAGGCATTGAAGCACGCTTTGCAGCCGCTTCCGGCATCGCATCCGACTACATCATGTGGAATATCACCTCTGTTGTCGTTGAAAAGATGCTGGAGATGGGTCTGACCCCCGGTATTCTCAAGAGCGCAAACTTCCCCGGCGGCAACGATTACAACAAGCAGATCATCGAACCGCATTACGATGAATTCGGCTGGTAATTTCTGCATCGACTGATTTCACAGGTACTGTCTTTGTGGCAGTGCCTGTTTTTTTATCAATAATCCTTGACGAAAGCCAAAATTTCCGATATAATGATGACAGATAAAAAAACAAGGAAAGGATCATCCCATGAAAACATTCAAAAAGCAATTGCTCCTCGGAATCACAGCGGCAGCCATGCTGTTCTCCGTCTCCTGCAATGAAGATACCGCAGATTCCGTCGAGACGACAGGTACATCCTCTGACACAACGGTGGCTCCCATCGTCATCGAACCCAAAGAGCCGATATCGCGCGGCGAAGCATATACACTGGTTGACGTTTCCGCTTATTCCGGCTACAAGGAAGGCATCGCGTCCGGCTGGCGGATGAACAACCGCGGCGGCGTACCGATGACCTCAATTGAAGGAGGATACGGTTCCCTCACCGATATCTCGGAGGTTGCCGGTACTGCACTCATCCGCGAGTTCAATACCACGGACGAGGGCTTGCTCGTTTTTGAAACATCCGCAAAAGTTTCCGGCAACGGATTTTCATTGGAGCTGCACAACGATGAGGATCAGCCGATTTACCGTCTGTTCACCGATGACGGCTGGAAGCTTGCAGGCTCGGATGCGGCTATCGCAAACATAACCGAGACAAGCAACACCTTCCGCATCCTTGTTGATCTTGACAACAACAGCGCCCACACCTTCATCAACGAAACAGACTGCGGTGTATCGCCTCTGCTCTGTCAAAATGACGATGCCAACCTTCATTCCTTCCGCTTTGCAACGGATGACGAAAGTCTGGCAACGGCAGCGATGGGCGCACTTCGTGTGACTGCCAATTACGCTGTCAATGATCGGTTTTCCTTCTACCCGGATGGTGCGCTGACACGTGGCTGGAACGGCGAAGGTGCGAAAATCTCGGAGAATATGCTCTCTGTCAGCCGCGGTTCCGCATCAAAATCCTTTGAAGCACGCGGCGGTACTGTCATCGCCGAAACGGAATTTCTGCTGTCAAACGGTCAGTCGGTTGCTTATGCACTCGGCTGCGGTGATGTCCCGGTTGTAACATTTTCGTCCGATGATAAGGCATTTTATGCAAACGGTACACCGATCTACGAAAATTATGTCAAGGATTTGTGGTACCGCATCCGTCTGGAAGCAGATACCGCATCGGACAGTGCAAAAATCCGTCTGAACGGGCGCATTGTCGGTGAGGTTCCGTTTGCCGCGGCGACCGACTACCTCGATACCGTCTCTGTCGCAAACGAAAACACTGCCGCTGTATCCTTTGACGGTATCCGCGTCTTTGAAAAGATCACACACGACGATTATGTTCCCGCACCCGTACATCCCGCAGGGGAGGATGACTACACCATCGGTATGAATATCTGCTCCCTGTGGCGAGAAGGTACGCACTACGGTTGGAGTACCATCACGCCTTATCCCGATGCAGAACCGGTTCTTGGCTATTACGATGAAGGCTCCCCGGAAAGTGCCGACTGGGAAATCAAATACATGGTCGAACACGGCATCGATTTTCAGGCTTTCTGCTGGTATGCCGCAGTTTCTGACGGTCCGATACGTGCAAACGTGCTATCCACGCACCTGCATGACGGCTATATGAATGCCGAATACAGTGATGAGATGAACTACTGTCTGATCTGGGAAGCATCCAACGGTCACAAGCCGAAGGACATCCATGCATGGAAAACCTCCTTCGTCCCGTATTTCATTGAGCATTATTTCAAGGATTCCCGTTATATGACCATCGACAATCAGCTCGTTCTCTGTATTTACGGAACATCGGAGCTTCGCGATGCGCTCGGCAGCACCAATGCTGTCAAGGAAATGCTTGACTATCTGGAAGACGAAGTCAAAAAGCTCGGCTTTGACGGCATGATCTATCTTGCATGCGGCAGTTCGTCCGATGATATGGTCGAAATGGGCTTTGACGGCAGTTATGCTTACAACTGGGGGACCTCCGGCTATGATGTCGAGGTCAACAAAAACAGAATCCTCTCCAGTGCCGCGTCCGCATCCATGTACACCGTTCCGACCATCAGTGTTGGCTTCAACTCCATTCCGTGGCACGGTATCCGCTACCCGATGATGACGCCCTCTGATTTTGAAGCAGCTCATCTTTGGGTACGCGATGAATATCTGCCTGCTTATGCCGAAAAAGGCACCTGGCAGGAAAAGTTCTTAATGCTGTCCACATGGAACGAATACGGCGAAGGTACCTATATCATGCCGTCAGCCGGAAACGGCGGTTTCGGATACCTTGATGCTCTGCGTACCGTTTATACCGAGGAGAACGCAGATCCCGCACTGAATACTGTTCCGACCGCAGAACAGAAGGAACGTATCACGCACATGTTCCCGCAGTATCGGAGACTTCTGCGCAAAACAGGCTATACCGATGAAATGCCGTCCATCAACGATCTGGAAACCGTTGAAGAAATCACCTATACCTCAAAGAAAGGACTGAACCTTTACAGCATCGGCAATGTCGTCACCGATGAAAACGGCTTATCCGGCTATGCGGACGGCGATGCACTCATCACCAGAAGCAATCTCCGTATCAACGCCGCAGAAACACCGTATCTTGCCATCACCATCGAAGCCCACAAGGGTACCTCAATCGATCTGTATTTTATTACAGACAAAGATTCCGGTTGGTCGCAGTCCATGCACAAGAGCTTCCCTGCGACAACGGAAGGTCTGGAGACCTATCTGATCGATATGTCCACAGTCAACACCTGGACCGATACTGTCACCGCACTGCGTATCGATCCCGGACAGACCGAGCAGGGTGCCGGAGATCCTGAACGCGATGCATTCCGTCTCGTATCTGCAGTCTTTTTGAAAAAATCCGATGACAATCCCAAGCAGCTGATCATCAACGACCAGCAATTCGAAATGCAGCTTCCGGCAGAAACCACAGCTGACGGTACGCTTCTCATTCCCTTTGATCCCAAGCTCGCGCTCGATTACCGTCTCAATACGTTTTATACATGGGACGGCGTACCCGGTACCGTACAGAAGCTGACCTTGTCCTTTATTGACCATACCCTCATCTATACCGTCGGTGCAGACACCTATCTTCACAACGGCGCAGAAAATCCGCTTGGATATACCATGTACTTACAGGACGGTCTGCCCATGCTCTCCCCGAAACAGCTTTGTGCCGATGTCGGATACAAATACACATTGACGGGTAGTATTCCGACCATTACCACCGATCAGATCAGTTATTTCAGCAGCAGCGCAGACCGTATCCCCGGTCAGTGGGAATTCAATCTGGTCGGCGATACGGAAAACTGGAGTTCCCATCAAATGGGTCTGCAGGTCATCGGAGGAACGATGAAGATGACAACGACCGTAGAAACCGGTGACCCGATTCTGTCGTATTCCGAAGAGCTCAATCTTCGTGCCGAGGATTACAGCACATTTGAAATCCGCTGCCGCTACAAGCACGAGGGCGGCTTCGGTCAAAGTCTCTGCGTCTACTTCACAACAAACAAGGACGGCAACATGAGCGAAGCCATGACCATCCGCGCAGCCCTCGATTCCGATGATTCGATGGGTGAATGGGAAGTATATTCGGTTGACCTGACATCCATTCCCACATGGGACGGTCTGATTCAGCAAATCCGTTTTGACCCGTTCAATTGCATGGGTGAAATGGAAATCGATTATATGCGTTTTCTCCCTGCGGAGTAACAGGAGTGACATCATGAATCTGATCAAACGAAATGCCGAAATGAAAGCCTTTTTCGACCGCAAGACCGAGGGCTATGACGACGTTCATCTTGCGTTGATGAACGACAAGATTGCGATCACAACGGCACTCCCCGCCGATATCTGCACCGTACTCGACCTCGGTGCAGGTACGGGGCTGGAGCTGATTCCGCTGTTCGAAAAATTCCCCGATGTCCGCGTCACCGCCGTTGATCTTTCGGAATCCATGCTCGGTGTTCTGAAAACACGTCCGTTTGCTGATCGCGTGACATGCATTGCAGGAGACTTTTTCAACACGGACTTCGGCGGTCATTACGATGCTGTCATTTCCTCCGCTGCCCTGCACCACTTTGATCCCGACAACAAGCGGA
This sequence comes from Clostridia bacterium, assembly GCA_017558715.1. Lineage (GTDB taxonomy): Bacteria > Bacillota > Clostridia > Oscillospirales > CAG-272 > RGIG3925. The sequence continues at coordinate 10,187 of JAFYTT010000165.1, forward strand.
TGCTGTATCGACGTATCTTTGAGGCACTCCGCCCGGGCGGCATCTATCTCAACAGCGACCGCTTCTATGAAAACATCGAAGATCAGGAAATCGATCTTGTACAGTACGCAGAAGACCCCAATCGCTTCCCGCACATGGATACACCGCTTGCGATGAGTGTGGAAACGGCACTGCTCAAAGACATCGGATTTACCGATATCGCGTTTGATGAGCTTGACGGACGGTATTTTCTGAATCGCGCAGTCAAGCCTTGAACGATGTCAGCATTAAGGAGGAGGAGAAACCTGAAAATCACATCTGCAGAAAAACAAAAAAAGAGAGTGCTGCTGTTCTTATGTTTAGGTGCGATCCTGTTGTTCGCCATGGTCTTTTTCTTCCCAAGAGGCGTTCCTTGCCCTGAAACCAACCTTGAATTCTGGATCTGCGACAACGTCGATGGTTTTGACTTCTCTGAATACCGACAGCGATTCGGTCTGATGGGCGGATTGGAATATTACGGAAAAGGATATGTTCCGTCAATCGATGAAGACGGCATACAGATTGACCCGGCACATTGCGTCATTTACACCGTCACCGCATATCCTGATTATGCAAGCGGAACATCTCATATCACGCGCATTACCATCACCGATCCCAAAATCCACATCTGGGGCTTGACCGTCGATGCCACAAGTACGGACATCATGACCGTTATGGAACAAAACGGCTTTCGCCACAGCACAACCGATATCGGCTTGACCTATACGCGCGGTGATATTTCCATCCGCTTTTCAAAAGGATGTATCACCGTCAGCGCAGAAGTCACCAATATGTTCGGTATTCAGTTCTGACGAAATCACGAAAAAACATTGCAAAAATCACAAGCATGTGTTATAATCAAAGTAATCCACACATCAGAAAAGGAGAATAAAGATGGAACAACATGCAATCCTCCTTACGGAAACCGAAGAAATGTGGGCAAAGATGCTCATGGAAGTGCTGGAAGACAACGAAATTCCGCACGCCGCAAAGCCGGTTTACGGTGCAGGACTCGTCATCCGCGCAGGTATGCAGGAACGGCTCGAGGTCTATGTCCCAGAGGAATATTTCGAGCAGGCAAAAGCCCTTGCAGATGCGCTGTTTTCCGAGGCAGACACGGTAGAAACTACAGACGAGAACTGATCGCGAAGTCAGACCATAGGAAAAATCATCGGTATTTCCTTTTTGTGTTATACCGAAAGGAAATGCTGCTGTTACAAGTACAGGATATCAATCATGAAAATAAAAACATGTATCAAAGACCCCTTCTCCGTCATCGGAAAAGAAGGCTCGACGGACAACGGACAGGGCTTTATAAAGATGCTATGGGCAGATGCCAACGGACATTTTGAGGAAGTAGAGCAGCTTGCAAAACGTGATGAAAACGGAAACCTTGTCGGCATCTGGGGACTTATGTCCGATTGTTCCCGTTCGTTTCTGCCGTGGGAGGACAATTTCAGCCGTGGGTTATATCTTGCCGGCGTGGAATGTTCCGATGATGCCGAAGCACCCGACGGCTGGACGAAATGGACAGTTCCCGGATATGAATATCTCTGTGCGGAATGTACAGAAGGCGATACGTTCCCCGTAGTACTGGACTATATGAAGCAAAACGGTATCCCGCTGGTCGGTGCCGTTCATGACTTTACGTGTCCTGCAAACGGCAAACAATATCTGTATTTTCCGATCAAAAAACTTTGATAAGATTGTCACAACAAAGGAGCCGATCCCCATGAAACAGAATTTACAATGCCTGCGCTGCGGATGCGAAATCAACCATATCAAAAGACAGAAATTACAGCTCGGACAGACCGACTGGATTTTCGGTGATCTTCCCAATCTGTTTGCAGGTGCGATGGAAGTGGATATTTACAGCTGTCCCGACTGCGGAAAACTGGAATTCTTTTTAGCCGATGCTCGAGAGGAAGGTCTGCCGCAGAGACGCTGTCCCAAATGCGGAAAACAGCACGATTTTGATTACCCGCGCTGTCCATTCTGTAAATACGATTATAACTGATCAATATACAACAAAGGAGCCGCCGCAAGTTTTTGCAGCAGCTCCTCTTTTTTATTAACTGTATTGCGCCTCTCGAAGCGGCTTATCCCAATGGATCATGCCGTTCAGCACGGAAGCAAGTTCATTTGCTGTCGTTTGTACCTGCGAAAGATACATCTCGTCGCGCTTTTTGGAACGGCGCCCTTTGGTGTTCGTCAGTTCTTTCAGCGCACAGGCATCATAACTGACCGCATAGTCCTCATCGTCTCTGTGCGGGAAGAATGTGACACCGACTTCATAACGGATCATTCCGCTGTCGCTTTCCGCGGTCAGCCACACAACAGCACCGCGGCGTACAACACCGTCAAACACACAGTCCGCAGAATAATACTGTTTATAAACATCAATTGTCTTCATCGATAAAACCTCAAAAGGGAGGAACGATGCGCCGTTCCTCCCTGATTGTATTTTTGAATTAACCGAAGTATCTCTTGAGCAGACCTTCAAATGCCTTGCCGTGTCTTGCTTCGTCGCGAGCCATTTCGTGAACGGTATCGTGGATTGCGTCGAGGTTGTGCTGCTTTGCCATCTTTGCAAGGTCAGTCTTGCCGGCAGTTGCGCCGTTTTCAGCATCTACGCGCATTTCGAGGTTCTTCTTGGTGGAATCGGTAACAACTTCGCCGAGCAGTTCAGCGAACTTGGAAGCGTGTTCTGCTTCTTCAAATGCTGCCTTTTCCCAGTACAGACCGATTTCCGGATAGCCTTCGCGGTGAGCAACGCGTGCCATTGCCAGGTACATACCGACTTCGGTGCATTCGCCCATGAAGTTCGCACGGAGGTCTTCGATGATGTCTTCGCGAACGCCCTGTGCAACACCGACGGTGTGTTCAGCCGCCCAGGTCTTCTCACCGGACTGTTCTTCGAACTTTGCTGCCGGTGCCTTGCACTGCGGGCACTTTTCGGGAGCTGCTTCACCTTCATGGATATAACCGCAAACTTTGCAAACAAACTTTTTCATAGTAGTAAATCTCCTTTGTTTTTAACTTA
>JAFYTT010000166.1 GCA_017558715.1 Clostridia bacterium
CTATGCCTTCAAGTTCGGATATCTTTGGAAGTATTTTTCCCACAATGATCCGACCGACAATGACCTTTCCGTACGTATTTCGCTGTCAGAAGAAAACTTCGACGATCCCGAAAAAATCGACCCGAGCAAAATTCCGTTTGCACAGGTCGGTGACATCTATTATTATGCCGTTCGCGGCGCATATAACAGCCCCGCTACAGAGGTTCGAGCCATGTATACCGATCTGACCGATGATTGGCGTGTGGCTGACGGTGTGTTTTCCATGAATTTTACCTATGATGGCGGCTATGTGTATTACATCGAAAAGGAAACCCTGATGCGCGTGTCAGTCGATGAGGAAATCACAGGCATCCCCGTCAATACCAAAGAAACAGTCAAAGACCGTGTCGGTTCGTATTTCCTTCATGACGAGCACCTTTATTATCTGCAATATGAAGAAGACCCCGAGAGCATCGGCTGGGATGCATATGAGGAAGAAGATGTCAAAAATCTCTACGGCGGCAAGCTCTGGCGTGCCAATCCCGACGGCTCCCGCGCAAAGGTATTTATGGAAACGGAAAGCTATGTCATCAGCAAAAACTTTGTCGGGGCGCAGGTCGGAAGCAAGATTCTTCTGCGCTACGGCTGTTGGAAGGACAAAATGCTGGAAGGACAAACATGGCACGTCTGGCGTGCGACGGAAGGCGGTCTTCTTGTGGTTGATCTGAATAACGGAACCTATCAGGGATATGCCGTTTTTGATGAATAAGATTGAATGAATGAAGAAATGAAAAAACTGTTCTTTATCACACTTGCCGCGCTCCTTCTCCTCTGCTCCTGCAGCTCGCCCTACACTATCCCCGAAAATGCATTAAACACCCCCGCCTACTGTCAGATCGACAATGTCATCTACATGGACTGGGCGGCAAATCTCAAACGGTTTTCAAACAGTACACCCGAGGGCATGAGCCTGTGCTTTGACCCGTTGTGCAGTCATGCAAAGGAAGACTTCTGCGCGGAGATATCCGGTGCCTGCTCCGTTGTAACCGACGGCGAGCGGCTGTATCTCAAAACAAGCAGCTACGGCACGGCGACGATTACGGCAATCAACACCGACGGCAGCGGACGCGAAACGCTGTGTGAGTTTTCCATGTGCAACGGTCTTGTCACGAACATTTCCACCGACGGCAAGTATGTCTACTTTGTCGAAGGCTTGTACCGCAATCCGTCCGATACCGAGGGCGATTCCTACGGCGTGCCGATGCGCATTTCCTGCAAAGGCGGCGATGCGGAAGCGTTTCTTGACATGGAAGTCAGCGCCTATGCCGAGATTTATGCAGATGCGGACAACTACTACATCACGGACAACGGCATGTTCTCCGTCATCCATCGCAAAAGCGGTGAACGCACCGATGTCCCGATGCCGCCACCCGAAACGTACGGACTGATCCTGCACGATGAGAATGTGTATCTTTATGGTATCGCCGCGTATCACGAATACCAGATCAATTCCCGCTTCAACTTTGCACGCAAAGGGCTGTGGAAGTGGAACGGCACCGCGTTTGAAACCGTGATCTCCGATATCGACCAGCTCGCGTTGGACGTGGGCGGTGTGTGGTATACGCCGATGCTGCCCATAGAGGAATTCGTCCTCGTTGGGTCAAAGGAAAGCTACGACGGAAAAGGACAGTCGCTTTATGACTTCATCCGCACATGGACAGGGGAGCTTGTTTATCACGATCTTGCAACAGGTGAGAAAAACGTGTACCGCACCGACAGCGAAAATCTCAAAATCGAGCCATACGGCGCGGCAAACGGCTACATCATCGCGGCGGTCAACGATTACTCGAAGCTGTCGTTTACCTATGATTATGTGAATCTGAAGCCCGAGGCGGACGGAACGGTCACGGTTCATGAGGCGATTAAGATAGAAAGTGAGGAAACAACATGACACTAACCATAAATATTATTTCAAAATCCTACGGCACAAACCTTGCCCTAAACAACTTCACCGCCACCCTCGACGCAGGCATCTACGCCCTGCTCGGACCCAACGGCTCGGGCAAATCAACTCTTATGAACATCCTCACCGACAACCTCAAGGCGGACTCCGGCGAGATTACTTACGACGGTGAAAACGTCCTCGACATGGGTGTGCGGTTCCGGGAAAAGCTGGGCTTCATGCCGCAGTATCCGGGACTATATCCGAACTTCACGGTGGAGCGCTTTATGTGGTACATGGCGGCGCTCAAAGGGCTGTCCAAAGCGGAATCCCAAAGACAGATTCCCGAAATTCTCGCCGCCGTGGAGCTGGACGATGTA
>JAFYTT010000167.1 GCA_017558715.1 Clostridia bacterium
AATCTGCTTGCAGAAGTTGGAGCCGAACACGCCCCACTTGGTGCGGTTCAGAATATCGTCCTGACGGATGCCCTCAAACGTAATGCCGAGCACATGTCCGCAGTTGATATCGTAGGAACCCATCGAAACCGGCTTGCCCTGAGAACCGATGGTGTCATAAATCTTGTGACCTGTGACATAGCAGTCCTTCATTTTAATATAAGCGCAGGAAGAAAAGCCATAGAAACCGGAATACGGCGCACCGTGATCGCCCTCTCCCTCAACGGTATGATGCATATTGCGCACGGTGGTGTTGGAACGGCGCACAGACAAACCGCGTCCGTAGTAGGTATATCTCGATTCCGCCTGATTGGCAATGGTCTTGAAAAATCCTCCCTCGATGATCAGCTCATCCTCATCAATCGGAACAGCGGAAACGGACGTAATGCGCGTATAGTTCCAGTTGATGCCGGAAAGAATCGTGCCGTCCTTTTTCAGAATGAAGCTGTCTGTCTGCGGGCTGCCGGAGTCCTGATTCAGACCGAGACGGATATACTGCATCTGCTCATCCGACTTGACGGTCACGTACATATCCGATTCCAGGCAGATGCCGAGGGATGCAAGATCAATGTAGGTCTGCCCTTCCTTCAGCGGCGGAATCGGCAGATCCGAGGTCCACTCGCCCGATGCGGGAACCTCAAAGATGTTGATGCGATAGTTCTCCACTGCGCGATCATCGATGATAAAATGGGAGGTCGTAAAATTCGTGTTTGTGCGGATGACAGCGGGAGTTGCGCCGCCGCCGATATAGTAGACAGCATCGGGATTGGTCTTTACAGGGAGGTGATGTTCATTGGCATAGGCATGCGCGGCAGCAATGGCAGCAGCATCATCGGTTACGCCGTCACCGACTGCACCAAACGCTTCATATGTAACAAAATCGTTCATGTTCGGGGGTTCTCCTTTGCGATCGTATTTTTCTTCATCATACCCGATTTTTTGTGAAATGTCAAGTGTTTTTTGGGATTTGCTTGATTTTTTCATAATTTGATGGTATAATATTTTCCATATACAATGACTGATCACCAACCATACAGGAGTACCTATGAAACGATTCCTCGCACTCTGTTTGATTTTGTCAACGGTGTTTTCCGTCACTGCCTGCTTCGGTCAGGATAGCGGCGAGACGATTGACAAACGTACCTATATCACTTCTCCTCTGCCGGCAGACGTGCTGGAGGAAAACAGCATCCTGCGCCGTCCCGATGCCGCTGCAGACGTAAACGACTATGCCGCTGTAACCGAAACCGCACCGCCGGCAGAAACCAAAGCACCCGAAACCGTACAAATCGCACCGTCCACGGAAATCGATATTCCCACAATCCCGCAGGAAACACGCCTCTCCTTTGTTGCGGTCGGTGATAACATCATCCACTCCGCGATCATCGAAGACGGCAAAAATCACGCAGGGGACGGTGAGGAATACAATTTCAAATACATCTACGACAATGTCCGCGACGAAATTTCCGCAGCGGATGTGGCGTTTGTCAATCAGGAAACCCCGCTTGGCGGCAAAGCACTCGGCTACTACGGCTATCCGAACTTCAACGGACCGCAGGAAGCAGGGGATGCACTTGTCGATGCAGGATTTGATGTGGTCTGCATTGCCACCAATCACATGGCAGATATGCGCGATGCCGGTCTTGAAGGTACGATCAAATACTGGCGTTCCCAGCCCGTCACAACCGTCGGCGACCATTTGAACAAAGAAGACTACGAAACCGTCCGCATCCATGAAAAAGACGGCATCAAAATCGCGTTTTTAGCATATACTTACGGTACCAACGGCATGTCGGTTTCATCCTCCTCGGGTCTTGTGATTCCTTATCTCAACGAAACCGATATCCGCCGTCACGTTGCCGCCGCAAAGGAGCAATCCGATATCGTCATCGTCAACATGCACTGGGGCGATGACTCCTCGTTCACCGTCAATGCCGAGCAGAAAAAGTACGCGCAAATCCTTGCCGACTGCGGTGTTGATGTTGTCATCGGCGAGCATCCGCACGTGCTGCAGCCGATGCAGTGGATGGACGGAAAAGACGGACACAAAATGCTTCTGACCTATTCCATCGGCAACTTCTTATCCACGATGTACAACGACTATTTCATGGTCGGCGGTATGCTGTCCTTTGATATCGTCAAGGACAAAAACGGCACCCGCGTTGAAGTCCCGCTTCTCATTCCGACCGTCACCTATTACGATGTCAACCGCGCCAATCTGTCGATTTATTTCCTTGATGAATTCACCCCCGATCTTGCATCCTCTCACGGTACGAACGAACACGGCGCGACCTCGATTGAGAAGCTGCGCGGTTACGTCACCAAAGCCATTCCCAAGGAATTTTTGCCCACTTCTTATCAATAATAACATCATCTGAACGGATCACGCCATGAAAACAGCGGTGATCCGTTCTTTTTGTGACATAATCATGAACAAAACGCCAAAATGTTTACCTATCCTTCACAAAACGAAAACATCCGATTTACGATTTGTTAAAAACTTTACGATATAATAGTAGCATCATCAATTACAATGGAAAGGCAGGTGTGCGGCATGGCTTACGACCGCGACAGAGAAAACAGCTACGGCGGCTTTCAATATCGCTGGAATTACGACGAATACCAGAAGACGCTGCAGAAAAAACGCAAAAAATCGGCAGCACGCGGCATGCGCGCATTCTGTCTGACAACGATTTTCGTATTTCTTTTGTGTACCGCATCCCTGCTTGTCGTTCTGACCGCATCGGTACTGCGCGGGGTGCTTCATACCCTGCCGGCGCCGTCCGACACCGAAGCATCCGGCATTTCCCTGCCGATCACCGACGGATCTGCGGACGAAAACACACCTGCCGTACCCGATACACAGG
>JAFYTT010000168.1 GCA_017558715.1 Clostridia bacterium
ATACGGTACAGGCATCCTCATCGATGATCAGATCGTTGATATTGGTATGAAGTGCTGCCTCGGACAGAACCTCCATCGGCGGCAGTTCGGCATTGGACGGGTCGTCAAGACCTGCGGTGCGATAGTCATGCCAGATGGAGAGTACGCTCCCCATCGCGATATTGAGTTTCCCGTTTGTCTTTGCATACATTTCTTTTGCATACAAAAGCATGTCGACAATGCGCCTGTCAACTGTGACGGTACGATGGATGCCGTTTTCCGGTTCATTGATGGTGCAGAGGTTTTCCATGCCCTCATATCGGTGATAAATGGTATAAAGCTTGTGATATTCCGCCAGCTGTGCAAGGATGTCATCGCAGATGGCATCGAAGGTTTCTCTGTCGGGTGCATAACCTGTAATCGTGGTTGCGGTATCGAAATAGTCAAGCGAATATTCCGTGAATTTCGTTTTCTGCGGTGTACAGTCGCAGGAGAAAAGCAGAAATGTCAACAGGAGCGTAAAGATCGGGAATACAATGCTGATCTTGTTTTGTTTCATGGGTGCCTCCGAAAAAAATGGACTGCCGCATGTGTTTGCAGCAGTCCTTTAATTTTGATATGAGATCAGCCAATCTTGGATGCCGCTTTGACAAAGCCGGTGATGGCGATGGTGCAGCCTGCAGCCTGCAGATCAGCGGGACCCTTGCCTTCTGCATCAGCCATAGAGCCGATTTCGGAAGCGGTCTTGCCGATGACGAATGCATCAAAAGCAGCTGCCTGTTCGTTCCATTCCTTTGCAGCGCCGCCGTATGCGACCATACCGTAGTTCGTGCCCTGTTCCTTCTTGGTCTGGACAGCCTTGGATGCATCAAAGGTGGACTTGCCTGCGGTATCGAAGCCGAAGGTAACGTCAACACAGTCGCTGGATGCTGCGGTAACCTTACCGTCAGCGGAAACAGCAGCTGCGACGAGCGTGGTTTCAACCTTGTTGGAGCCTGCCTTGTCAGCAGTAGCGTCAGCCGTGGTCTGTGCAACGGAGATACCGAGCTTGAGGGTATCCTTTTCGGTTGCCCCAGAATCAACGGCATTGTTGATTGCCTTTTCGACAGCGACAGCGAAATCGTTGATCATGATGGTGCAGCCAGCGCTCAGAACTTCCTCTGTGCCCTTGTTTTCGCCTGCAACGAGTGCCTTGACTTCAGCCGCGGTCTTGCCGACGATCAGAGCGCAGAATGCATCTGCCTGTGCGTACCATTCCTTGACAGCACCGCCGTAAGCGACCATATTGTAAGCGTCGCCCAGCTCGTACTTGGTCTGGAAGGATTCGTTTGCGACAGCCTTGCCGTCAGCGGTGTAGCCGACCTTGTTGTCTGCAACGTCGATGAATGCCTTGACAATCTTGCCGTTTGCATCAACGAGAACTGCTGCTGCGGTAACGGTAGCCTGACCCTGACCTGCCTTATCAGCGGTAGCGTCGGTTGCGGAAACGGAAACGGAAACGCCAAGACCCAGCTTGAGGGATGCGCCGGAGCCGCTGCAGCCGGTGATCACACACGCGGTCAGGAGCATGAGGGATACGAGAAGAAGGGAAACAATTCTTTTCATTGAAAATCTCCTTTTTTATACTGTGTTAAAATTATCACATGCAGATATAATTATAACACAGTATTTCCCGTATGTCAACAGAAATTCGAAAATTTATGTTAAAATCGCATGAATTTTTCGTGCGGGAGCCGCTTGAGGAGAAAAGCACCGCACAATCCGATAAAAATACCGGAAATTGTGCCGGTCACAGTCAGCACGATCATATAATAGGCGATCTGCGGCGTGTCGAGCAGGAGCACTGCAACAAGGACCTGTCCGAGATTATGAGTAACACCGCCTGCAACGCTGACACCGACCTCCGAGAAAAATTTCGTTTTTTTCAAAAGCCACATCACAGAGAGACTGAGTACCGCACCTGCAAGACTGTATGACAATGACATAACATTGCCGAACAGCAGCGACGAAATCGCAACACGCGTCAGCGATACGAGAGCAGCATAACGAACGTCGGTGCTGTACAGCAGATACAGGATCGCCATGTTCGGAAGACCCAGTTTGATACCCGGAACTGCGGCATACAGCGGCGGCATCAGAACCTCGACATAGGACAAAAGCAGGGAGAGTGCAGTTGCAAGACCGAGAAATGCTGCCCGTTTGGTCGCGGTCATGTTGTTTTTCATGAACTCCCTCCTTATGATATGATATCAGGCTGATTTTGCTCCCGACGGTGAATTTCGATCACAACCTTGTTTGGAAGACAGATGATGCTCTCACCGTTATGACCGATCGGGCGGTGTGAGGAACAGATGCCGTCGGGACAGCTTGCCTCCTCGACATAGGCATATCCGTCTTCAATGATCAGCCGGTTGAAACCGCCGTCGGAGATCAGTTCCACGACACGGTCTTCGGTGAGCGGATATTCCGCGTACAGTTGACCGTCAATAGACACTGTAACGGTATCGCCGTCCTCTCGGAAGACATACAGTCCGAGAGCAGCTGCAGCACATAGAAACAGCAGGACGGCAATGAACAAAATGTCATGCCGTCTGCGTACTGTCGTTGTTTGTTTATTCATGTTTATTCGTCCCAGGAGAAGTCCTCGGGCAGGTCAGGGAAGGAGACCTTCTGCAGACAACCTGTCGGACATGCTTCCGCACATGCGCCGCATCCGGTACAAAGGCTGTAATCGATGACAGCGCAGTTGTTCTTGACGGTGATTGCACCGTGAGGACAGGTCTTTTCGCACTTCTTGCAGGCGATGCAGGCGTTCTTGCAGAATTTGCGGGCATCGGCGCCCTTATCGCGGCTGGAACAGAAGACAGCGACTGCTGTTTCCTGCGGAACCATGGAAATGATCTTTTTCGGACATTCCTTGACACAGAGACCGCAGCCAACACAGCGCGAGGTATTGATTCTTGCGATGCCGTCAGCGATACAGATCGCATCTGCGACACAGACTGCCGCACAGTCGCCGCATCCGAGACAACCCCAGTTACATGCCTTGGGACCGCCGAAAACAGCCGCACGTGCCTTACAGGTGGCAATGCCGTCGTAATTTGCTTTTTCGGGTGCCGCTTCACAAGTGCCGTTGCAATGGACGAATGCAACCATGTCCTTCGGTTCTTCAACCTCGACACCGAGAATTTCACCGAGCTGCTTTGCGACGTTTTCCGCACCGGGAATACAGAGATTCGGCGCGGCTTTTCCGCTTGCCATCGCTTCGGCATAGTCCTGACAGCCCTTGAAGCCGCAGGCACCGCAGTTGATGCCGGGCAGGGTATCACGGATCTGTTTTACTTTTTCGTCCTCCTCCACACCGAACAGGGAAATGACCAGTGCGAGCAGGATACCGAACAGAAGACCGACCGCTACGACAACGCCGAGCGCGGTTAATACATCAATCAACATGTCGTTTCCTCCTTCCTCATGCAAAGAGATTGTCTACGATTCCGGCAAGTCCCATAAATGCAAGGGAAATGAAGGATGCGGCGATCAGCGTGATTGCAACACCGCGGAAGCTGCTCGGAACCTCCATTTCGTCGATGCGGGAACGCAGACCGGAGAACAGTACCATTGCTAAAAGGAATCCAAGACCGCATCCGAGCGAGCTGAATACGGATTCAATGAAGGTGTATCCGTCGGTGATGTTATTGATGGCAACACCGAGAACCGCACAGTTGGTGGTGATGAGCGGCAGATAGACACCGAGACCCTTGTGCAAAGCCGGGGAGAATCGCTTTAAGAAGATTTCGAGAATCTGAACGAGCGATGCGATGATCAGAATGAAGACGATGGTCTGCAGATAACCGAGACCGAACGGCTCCAGAACGAAATACTGAATCGGCCAGGTCGCAAAGGTTGCAAGCAGCATGACGACCGTAACGGAAACGCCCATGCCGACCGCCTGATTGAGTTTTTTGGAAACACCGAGGAACGGACAGATACCGAGGAATCGGCTCAGGACATAGTTGTTGACGAGTACCGAGGACAGGAGAATGACAACAAGATTCTTAAAAGCTTCCATTTATGCGTTCTCCTTTCCGTTTGCGGTGCAGGCATTGCCGCAGTGACCGGCAGAGGGACATCCTGCACAAGAAAATTCCTTCTTCTTGGGTGCTTTGCCATTGGTCAGCGCACCGATCAGCGCAATCAGCAGTCCGTAGACGACCATACCGCCGGGTGCCTTGACAAAAAATTCGATCTTGAAGTTTTCAAGGAACGGGATGGCAATGCCGGCAAAGCTTGCAGCGCCCAGAACCTCGCGGATGGTTGCAATGACACAGAGGGCGAAGGTAAAGCCGATACCCATACCCAGACCGTCAAGCGCGGATTTGCCGACGGGATTCTTGCTTGCGAACATTTCCGCACGACCGAGAATGATACAGTTGACAACGATCAGCGCAAGATACACACCGAGCATCTCGTAAAGATCCGGCAGATATGCGTGAATCAGCATCTGGACGACGGTAACAAAGCCTGCGATGATGACGATATAACAGGGAATACGAACGTTATCGGGAATGACGCGGCGAAGCAGAGAAATCAGCACATTGGAGCAGATGAGAACCATCAGCGTTGCAATGCCCATACCGAATGCACCGAAGACATTGGTGGTGGTTGCCAGCGTCGGACACGTACCGAGAATCAGAACCAGCGTCGGATTCTCTTTGATAATACCGTTTAATACGATGGAAAGATTACTGTTTTTCTTCATGACGGATTGCCTCCTTCAAAGATTTTGACACATGCAAAGGCACGGAGGATTGCCTTTTTATAGCCGTCGGTCGTCAGCGTTGCGCCGCTGATTGCATCGATGTTCTGATAGGTTTCCTCGGTCTTGCCGTCGAACTGACCGTAGAAGGTCTCATCCGCACATGCGGAACCGATGCCGTCTGTTTCCTCCTCGGAAAGTGTCAGACAGTCAATGACACGACCGTCAGGCGTGACGGAAACGCGGATCATGATATACTCGCCGGATGCAGGATGGTATTCATCGCCGCCGGTAATACCGTAGCCGGCAGCCTTGATTTCCATGACATAATTGCCGGAGGCTGTTTTTTCCGCCTTGACAAGATGCTCGGGAAGACCTGCATAGGCGGTGAGATCCAGTGCGGTGGTCGTGGTTGCGCGAACGGTATCGACTGCCGTCTTGACAGCAACTGCAACGGTATCGTCGCACGCGGTGATAACGGTGTAGGAGTCATCGAGCGCGATGAACTGCCCGTCGACGGTGTCGACAACACAGACAGCACCGGCACCGTTGTCGGCAAAGTAGATCGCATCGACACCCTCTGTCACCTCGACAAAGAAGTGCTTGGTGAATGCGCCGTTTGCTGCGGGGAGTGCTTCGTTCAGCGCGTCAGCAAGAATCTCTTCTTCGGTACGCAGATCAACAGAACCGCCGCCGAGAATGATGACGGTGTTCAGCGCATCGCGAACCGCATTTTTGTATGCCGCGGTCGTCTTGGTAGCGCCGGAGATGGTGTCAAGCGCTTCTGCTGTGGAGACATCAACACCGATGACGGCTGCAGCATAGGTTTCAGCCGCTGCACCGCCGATGGAAGGTGTTTCCTGGGAGGCAATGAGCTTGGTACCGGAGACCGTTCCGTCGGGATTGATGCCGCACATCAGAACCATGCCGGAGGAATAGCCGGTGGTGTTCAGTTTGACGACATGTCCGCCGTTTTCGGAAAGATATACATCGGTGACCGTAGCGGGAAGGGTGTATGCGGTAATGTCAGCCTTTTCAAAACTGCCGCCGTCGGGAAGGACCTCCAGCAGAGCCGCGTTGGCGGACTTTTCTTCGTTTTGTGTGATAATCGGAGCAGTAACGGCATTGGTCAGCGCAAGCAGTACGGAAACCACCGCGCAGATACTGACCAGCACCACAATGCTTTTCACTGATTTTTTCATAGAATGACCTTTCTGGAATAATGAAATCGGTAAGAGGATCTGTCAAACAGATCATTTCCTCATGAATTTTCAATCTTGGTTCCGAAGACCTTGTGAGCGGTCAGTTTTTCAATATAGGGTGTGAGAATGTTCATAAACAGGATCGCGAAGGATACACCTTCCGGATAAACGCCGTAATAGCGGATCAGGAATGTAAGCAGACCTGCACCCAAACCGAAGAGAACCTTGCCCC
>JAFYTT010000169.1 GCA_017558715.1 Clostridia bacterium
CCGCCGTCAACGGTATAGAACTCCGCATCGGGGTACGTTTCTGCAACATGTGCTTCGAGTGCCGCAACATCGTCAGCAGAAGCATCATGACCGACAAACGCAGTAATCAGATAAATTTCATCTCCGCCCATCTTGGCAAGCAGATTTTTTGCCGCCGTGAGGACATCCTTTTCGGAGACAAGCATTTCCTTACCGACAAAGCCGATAAAATCACCACATTCGATGTGAACACCGTTCAGTTCTGCGTCACGGATGGACGGACAGACATAACCGGTTGTGACCATATCCATCGCAACGGTGAACATCTCTTCAATCGCTTCGGGATCGCCGGACTGGAAGTTCATCGACGAAATCGCCGCATACCCCTTACCGAGATCCTTGGACGGGATGACATGAACGTCACCGTCTTCCCACAGACCGGCTGCCTGTTTTGCCGCCATCACGATGTTGCCGTTATTCGGGAATACAAAGATGTGCTTTGCATTGACTTCTTCAAACGCCGCCAGAAAATCCTGTGCAGACGGATTCTGCGTCTGACCGCCGGAGACGATGGCATCGACACCGAGCTGACGGAACAGATCGGCAATGCCGTCACCGGATGCAACCGCACCGGTACCGAAATCCTTCTTGGGACGCTTCACATCAGCCTTGGGGGCTTTCTTTTCCTCGGGAACCGATTCGCTGTGCTGGACATTCATGTTCTCGATCTTGAGGGTCAGGAATTCGCCGTACTGACGGCAGAATGCAAGCACCTTTTCGGGTGTCAGCGTATGGACATGCAGCTTGACAATCGAATCGGTCTTGAAGCAGACAATAGAGTCGCCGATCGTCTTCAAGAATTCGATGATAACTGCAGGATCAAACGCTTCAATGTCAACCTTCTTGTTCTGCAGCTGGATCAGAAGCTCCGTACAGTAACCGTAGGTCATTTCGCTGTCGGGACCAAACGAGGAGAAGTCCGTGACAGGTGCGCTGATCTTTGCAGGTTCAGCATTATCGGAAACCGTTTCACCGATCAGAATCTTATAGAAGCCCTGCATGATATAGAACAGACCTGCACCGCCGGAGTCAATGACGCCTGCTTCTTTGAGTGCGGCAAGCAGTTCCGGAGTTCTCTGCAGGGAATTGTACATTTCCTTGATCAGGTCAGAGAACAGAGAGGTAATCGTACTCTTTTCGTTCAGACGTGCAACGGCGTATTCTACCGATTCACGCGCAACGGTCAGAATCGTACCCTCCGTGGGCGTAATAACCGATGCATAAGCGTGACGGACACCTTCCTGCAGAGCGCCGCCGATAACAGCCGCGTCTGCCTTATCGTGACCGGCAAAGCCCTTGGTCATGCCGGCAAAGAACTGGGACAGGATAACGCCGGAGTTGCCTCTTGCGCCGAGCAGCATGCCCTGAGACAGCTTTTTCGTGACATCGGCAAGGTTCGCGGAATCCATCCCCTGCAGAGCCGCTACACCGCCCTCAATGGTCATGCGCATATTATCGCCCGTATCGCCGTCCGGTACGGGGAAAACGTTGAGATTGTTGACTTCCTCGGCGTTGGAGCGGAGCTGTGCCGCACCGCCGCGAACCATGTTGGCAAACATCTCGCCGTCAAGATATTGTTCCTTGATCTCCGCAGACGCGTTTTCTGTCGTCTTGGGATCCTTTACTTCATTCTGATTCATATCGTCCTCATTTGGTTCAGTTACTTATTTCAGTTGACGCGTTCGTCGCCCCAGTAGAACAGAGCGACCGTACCGGGACCGGTATGAGAACCGATGACCGTACCGATGCTGTTGATGAGCACCTTACCGTCAAGATTCGGGAAAGCAGCTTCGATCTGATCCGCAACCGCGCGTGCGTCTTCTTCGCAGGCAGAGTGGCAAAGGAACGCCTTACCGTTATAATTCAGACCGTCGCGGGCATGTTCTTTCATGACTTCGACAATGCGGTTGATGGCGCGCTTCTTCGGTCTGAGCTTTTCACGCGGAATCAGCTTACCTGCGTTATCCATATTGAGCAGCGGACAAATACCGAGCAGACCGCCGATCGCACCTGCTGTCTTGGAAACACGACCGCCCTTCACAAAGAAGGTCAGGTCAGAGGAGAAGAACCAGATCTGCAGATTCAATCTGTTTGCTTCCGCCCAGTCGGCAACTTCATCAAGGGACTTGCCTTCGTCACGCAGATCAGCCATCGCGTCGATCAACAGACCGTAGCCGGATGCTGCGGACAGAGAGTCAACGATGCGGATTTTGCGGTCGGGATACTTTTCCGCAAGCGTCTTCTGTGCGGCACACGCAGACATATAAGAGCCGGAAATGCCGGAGGACAGCGTCAAATGCAGAATATCCTTACCTTCATCAAGAAACTTGCTGAAATATTCAATATATTCGCCCGCGCTGACCTGGGAGGTCTTGGTGTCGGCACCGTCGACCATTGCCTGATAGAACTGATCAAACGGCATTGTCTGACCGAGGTCATCGGGATATTCTTTTCCGTCAAGGAAATAATGGAAACAAATATAGGAAATGTTACGGGACTCGAAATGTTCTTTTGCGAGGTCTGCCGTCGAGCAGCAGCTTAATACGTAATTATGCATGATTTCATATCCTTTCTATACCGCAATTCAGCACACAGAGTGCCTTTATGTGCGCAAACATCCGAATACGGCACTTTTTTACCAAAGATATGTATATTTTATCATACTTTTATTATAAAATCAAGTATAAATCATGAACATTTGGAAATTGCGGAAATTTTTTCTTACTTGATACAGATGACGCCATCCGTCATGTTTTCGCGCGGTAATCCCAGCAGTGCAGGCGGCCATAAATATAGAAATCCCGCTTTAGCCGTGTGCCGATACAATTATAAACCCTTGACATGCAAGGTCTAGCGTCCTCTCCGGGGTTTTGTGTCAACCAACATCCCTTTCAAGCGTTTTTACGCTGCGGTGCGGCACAAAGGTCAGCACCGTGGGGAGGCCTGCATTCCCGCCTCGGAAGTCCGGTCGCTATGGTTATAATTGTGGGTTCAATTGAATATCGGAATCACGCACCAAGCAGGATTTCCTGTTGTGCTTTTTGGTTGTCGGACTATGAATTATTCTTCGTCTGCCGGATATTCGACCGTCATGAATTCATCCTCAAACATATCTGCGATGCGGTCAAATTCGTCATCGTCGTCAATGGTAACAAGAACTTCTTCACCGGTTTCATCGGTAACAAGCTTCAGAATGACATAGGAGTCATCGGGATTGTCATCCATCGGCTCCAGCGCCAGATAAACAACACCGTCGATCTCTGCGGAAGCAAGCAGTTCAAACTGAGACTCGTTGCCTTCTTCGTCGGTCAGCGTGTAAATATCCTGTTGTTCAAAAATTTCTTCTGCCATGATGGTACCTCACATTTTCTTTGATATAGTGTATGTCGTCTGACATTATTGTATACTAAATTGACGGAATTGTCAATAGCATTTCGCAACTTTGTAAGGATTTACGCTCCCGGAAGCGCTGCATCGACCGGGCATGACGCCGCACACAGTCCGCATCCGCGGCATTTTTCTGCGTTTACAGAGAATTTTCCCTGATCGTCGATGATGATCGCACCGAAGCGGCACTCCATATCGCAGGTTCCGCAGCTGACACACAGCGATTGATCGATTGTATATATCTTTGCCATACTGTTCCCTCTCATTTACTTTGCGTTCTTGTCCGCACGCTTTTTGTGCTTGAGCATGCGCAGCTTCATATAGAGCTTCGGCATACGGTTGACAAGGAAATCCTTGAGCTTATTGCGCACATGGGCATAGCGGTCATGAAGCGCTACCAAGAACTTATACGGTACATGCTTGCCCGTAACACACCAATCGAGATAACGCTCATACGGCTTTCCAAGCCATGCCGGCATCGCAAATGCATGACGGTAACATCTGACAAACCAGCCGAAATACGCTTCGATAAAGAGTACCTGCTCCTCGGGGAACTGCGGCTGAATCAGCGGCACACGGCGCTGGGTGAAGTCACCCTCGGGAATAAAGCCTGCTTCTTTGGAAAGATCATAAAGTGCTGTGCCTTCATACGGATAAAAAATGTTCGGAATCACACGGTCGGACTTGATGCGCGCATTGAGCTTGATGGTCTTCAGTGCCTTATGAATATCCTCATGCGGCAGACCGATGATGTTGTAAGTCAGCTGCGCAATGCCGTACTTGTGGAACCAGTTGGAGCAGCGGATGATCATCTCATCCGTCTGATAGCGGCGCAGATACTTGAAGCGCATCTCCTGATCGCCGGATTCCAGTCCCATATCGATCGTATAGAAGCCCGCCGCCTTCATCTTCTTGACCGTTTCCTCGGTCAGAATGTCAAAGCGGATATTACCGGTACACGGCAGACCGATCTCCTTTGTGTACATATCGATGAACTTGTCAAACCACTCGGGGAACATATTGAAGATCGCATCGCGGAAATTGATGACCTTGATCTGCGGATGCTTGGCCAGGAGCGTCTTCAGATAGAGCATCGCGTTTTCGGGAGAGCGGAAACGCGCGTAAATCTTTTTGTTCGGGTAGACCTTGCGGAAGTTGCCGTTGCCGCAGTAGGTGCAGTTATAGAAGCATCCGCGGGAAACAACAACGATTGCCGTACCGACCTTGGACGATTCCAGATTGTCGTAGTCAAACAGTTCAAAATCGGGAATCGGCAGTCTGTCAAGGTCTTCAAACAGCGGACGGATCGGATTGTGCTTGAAGGAGCCGTCGGGCATCTTGAAATACAGGCTTTCGACATCATAATAGTCGATGCCGTCGCGCATCTTGTCGCAAAGCTCCAGCTCTGCATATTCACCGTCACCGACGCAGACACAGTCGACACCGTCTGCCGCCAGAACCTCATCGGGAACCAACGTCGGATGGTAGCCGCCGCAGAGAACAAAGGAATCCGGGTAGACTTCCTTGGTCCAGCGGATGTACATCTGTGCATCCGGAAATGCCGTGGTACGGACAGAGAAACCGATGATATCGAATCCGCCGACCTCATCCCACATTGTTTTCAGCTTGGTTTTGAAATCTTCCTCTGTATGCAGATACAGAAGATGCAGCAGCTTACAGTCATGTCCGCCTTCTTTAAGCACAGCGGAAATCGATGCAAGACCTTCCATATAGTTACCGCCGGAAACCTTGCGCGTATTGTCGCGATCCGTGTAGTCGGGATAGACAAGGAGCATTCTGGCGGAGCGTCCCATCAAATTGATCATGCGATCTTTCACCTCAAAATAACAGATTGATATATTCTATATTGTACCAAATTTCATGCGTAAAGTCAAGGTTTCAAGGACAAGAAGATGCGATTTCATCGAAAACCGCATACAGATTCTCCTCGGAATACTCAATTTCCGATGAAAACAGACGAACAAGCTCGCAAAGCGACACAAAGTCATGTTCCGGGGATGACGCATACAGCGCACAGATCAGATCATATCCGAGTACCGCAAACGATGCGAGAGTTGCGGGATCCTCCCCATCAAGCATCTTCGGCAGATGGCGCATGAGCAGATAAACCATCAGTTGCTCTCCTGTATGACCCGGAAGCACTTCCATCTCGTCACCAACAGTTTCAAGTGCCGCTGTCCACACAGCATCAAGGATTTCCAAGCCCGACAGAAATTCTGCCCATGGACGCATATCGTCAAAACGGACACCGCCGACTACGGAAAGCATCTTGTCAATGCGCACATCAAGCGGCTGTTCCCGATTCTGCAAAACCGCAATCAGCGAATCGCGCAGTGCAAAAAAGGTTTGCTCTTCCTCTGTCGGTTCTGTGTTCTCTCCGTTGTCTGACAGATCGATCATCGTGACAGCAGCCTCCCATCCGAGTACCAGTGCCGCCGCGGCTTCACAGCACAGTCCCAGTCCGATTTCCGTACGGTCGGAAAAGAAATTACGAAAGCGCGGATGATCGGTGCAGATCTGACACAGCGCATCCTCACCGCAGGTCAATATGATATCGCAAAGCCCGCGCTCATTGAGAAACGGACAGCGTTCCTCCGCCCCCTGCAGAATAAAATGCGGCGGGTCAGCAGAAAAATCGATGTTGGTTCGCATGCGATCACCGATCTTACCGGAAAACGTGCGGTAGCATTGGGCGGTCTTATCATCAATGTCAATTTCCCAACCGATACAGCAGCTGTGGCGGCACTGATCGGCAATGCAGGAAAATGCAGGATAATAGGACGGAGCGATAAGCTTCATACCGTTTCCCTTCCCGCGAGAATATTCTTATAATCGGCGAGATTGCGGCGAAGGAGCGCAGGCGTATCGAGACCGTAAGGGCATTTTGCTGCACAGGAACCACATTCCAGACAATGCTCAATGCGCATCATCTTTTCCTGCGCGGCAGGTGTCAGCCAGCCTGCGGACGGTGAACGGCGGATCAGCTGTGCCATGCGTGCGCAGTTGTTGATCTCAATACCGACAGGACACGGCATACAGTATCCGCATCCGCGGCAGAAGTCTCCTGCCATTTCGGCTCGGTCACGCGCGATTGTCGCTGTCATCTCCTCGGTCATCGACGGAGGATTGTCAAAGTACGACAGAAATTCTTCCAGCTCTGACATCCGCTGAATACCCCAGATGGGCAGAACATTGTCAAACTGCGCCAGATACGCATACGCAGCTGCAGAATCGGTAATCAGACCGCCCGACAGCGCTTTCATCGCGATAAAGCCGACACCGCGCTCACGACAGAGCTCAACCAGTTCCAAATCGGGTTCCGCCGCAAGATAACACAGCGGGAACTGCAGCGTTTCATATAGTCCCGATTCGACGGCTTCCCTTGCGACATGCAGACGGTGATTGGTGATGCCGATATGACGGATCTTGCCCTGGGCCTTTGCTTCCAGCATTGCGTCGTAAAGTCCGTCTTCCCCACCGGGTTTGGGGCAGAATGCGGGATTGTGAAACTGGTAAATATCGATGTAATCGGTACCGAGCGTTGCAAGACTGGTCTCAAGATCACGCCAAAAGTCTTTTGCGTTCTGTGCACCGGTCTTTGTCGCAATTGTAATGTTTTCACGCATACCGGCAAATGCCAGACCGAGCTTGTGCTCACTGTCGGAATAGGCGCGTGCCGTATCAAAAAAGGTCATACCGCCCTCATACGCACGGTGCAGAATCGCCACGGCTTCTTCATCGGTGACACGCTGAATCGGCAGCGCACCGAATGCATTTTTCGGGGATACAATTCCCGTTTTTCCAAGTGTAACTGTTGTCATTTCTTTTTCCCTCTTATATTCCAAAATGGATGATCCATTTATGTTCCTGTTCAGCCCTCAAAAGCATTGGTATGAGTTCACCAAAAGCAGAATCATGACTGACCATCCGATACATTTCCCCGGCAGTATGCGGCGGAATCAGTGTAATCCCGCAATAGCACAGCCCTTTACATGGGATATCCACTGTGTGTGCATAACACGGCAGAATCTCAAATTCCGATAAGTGCCGTTCTATCGCATCATCGTCCACCACAGCACAGATGAGATGATCTCCCTCATACTGATCATAGCGAACACCGGCTTGCGGAACATGATCCATCAGCGCAAATTCATGCTTTGCCATAAGTATCCCTCCCAATGGAATTAGCATATCACAAAACCCGGTAAAAATCAAGCGGTAAATGAAAACATTTACGATTCCATGCATAAAATGACCCAAAAAGGAGGAATGGTCCATGATTCACGAAATCATACTGCTCTGTTTATCCGGCGCACTGATTGCCTTTCTGCAGGTATCGGGTACACACAGTTTTCCGCACCCGCTGTCCGCAGAGGAAGAAAAATCGCTGTTCCATGCTATGCGTGACGGCAGTGCGGATGCAAGAAACACACTGATCTGCCGAAATCTGCGTCTCGTATCCCATATCATACGGAAATACTACCCGACCGCACAAAATCAGGATGATCTCGTCTCCATCGGTACTGTCGGACTGATCAAAGCAGTCGATACCTTTGACCCGGATAAAGGTGCGCACTTTGCGACGTATGCGTCAAGATGTATTCAGAATGAAATCCTCATGCATTTCCGTGCACAGAAAAAACTGTCATCGGAGGTGTCCATGCAGGAAACCATCGACACCGACCGAGAGGGCAATCCTCTGACCTATATGGATATTATCGCCGAGGAAGACACGATCGCCGATGATCTGGATGTCCGCATCCAATGTGACAAAGTCCGCCGTCTGGTCGCTGAGATTCTGGACAAAAGAGAACGTGAAATAATTACCATGCGCTACGGACTTGGAGGTACGGCACCGATGGCACAACGACAGTGTGCGGAAAAGCTCGGCATTTCCCGTTCTTATGTCTCACGCATTGAAAAAGCGGCACTGGAAAAACTGCGGAACAGACTGTAGGAACATTCGCATATTTCCGCATGGTCATGCATATATGTAGGATGAACATCCATCAAGCCAAAATACAGGAGGATTGACTGCATGAACGAAAAAGCCATATATACCTTACTCTATCACGGTACCCAACACAGTGAACTTTCCGGAGAGTTTTCTTTTCCCGATTATCTTCCCGATGTCCGCCGCGTTCTGCGCGTGATCGCAGCTCCGCACATCACAGGCAAGTATATGAACGGCGAACGTCTGGAGTTGGAGGGTGAGATCGGCATGACTCTTTTATACTGCTCAGAGGAATCTACCGTCTGTACATTCGGAGCCAACCTTCCCTTTGCACAAAGCATTGCCATCCCGGGACTTGACGAAACTGCGGTCATCACAGCAAAACTGAATACGGACAACACCGTCTGCCGTCTGACAGGACCGCGTAAATGTATTCTCCGCACCAAACCTTCCCTTCATGTCCGTGCTGCCGCAAAAAGAGATATTGCACCCGATCTGTCTTCTCTGCCGTCAGCAGAAGCCGCCAAACTCTGCATCGATACCGAGGATGTGACCGCGTCCGACCTTATTTGCGCTTCCCATACCGACCTGCGGTACGCTGAAGATCTGTCGGTCGGTGATGGTGTCATCGTCAGTGTGCTGTCATGCGAGGTCTTGCCTGTTATCCGCGAATGCCGTGCCATGACCGGGTGC
>JAFYTT010000170.1 GCA_017558715.1 Clostridia bacterium
AAAAAGAGTCCTAAGGTAGAAAAAACTAAAAGTTAAGCAACGAACTGACATCGCTTTTCGAGTGGTGTCAGTTTTGTTTTTAGTTGAATACGCTCATTGTTGTAGAACTGTATGTATGCACCTATGAGGAGGCGCGCCTCCTCATAGGTGCGGATCTTCGCGCGGTAGATACACTCGGTTTTAAGGATCGAGAAAAAATTTTCGGCTAAAGCGTTGTCATATGGATTCCCACGTCTTGACATTGACGGCGTAATGTGGTATGATTTTGTTAGGCTATAATACGCTTGTGAGGTGTACTGAAAGCCTTGGTCACTGTGGAGCTGCAACTCTGCGGTGACCTTTTCCTTTCTCTTTGCTGCTCTGATCGTAGATAGAACGAGGTTGATATTCTGTTCAGTACCAGTCTTGTAGGCAACAATGCTGTTGTCATAGAGGTCGCGAATGACCGAAAGATACAATACGCCTTGTCCTGTCTTGATGTACGAAATGTCTGTTACCCACTTCTGATTCGGTCGGTCAGCATGGAAATTTCTATTCAGCAGATTAGGATATCTATGCAGGTATTCGCTATAATTACGGTACTTCTTGCGCCTTACAACAGAAAGCAGATTGTATTTCTGCATCACGCGAAGCACGGTCTTGGGATCCTTGTGTATTCCTTGTTTTTCAAGCCATATTTGTACTCTACGATAGCCGTAGGTGCTATGGCTATGCTCCTGACACTCTCGGATCTTTTCGGCAAGCGGAAGATCCCATGCAGGAACGTCCATTCTTTTGACATAGCCATAGTAACCGCTTCTCGATACCTCAAAGAACCGGCACATCTCGCTGACGCTAGACTTCTCCCGATGACGGTAGATGACCATATATTTTACGTTTGTCCTCACTTCCTTTCTGTGAGCGAGAGAAAATCCCGCATCAGTTCGTTTTCCATCTCTAATTGCTTGATGCGTGCATCCTTACGAGTCAGCTTGTAGCGCAGATCGGCAAGCTTGTCTTCTTCAGTTACAATGCTATCCTTTGCTGGTCTGCCTTTCTTCTTAATGGCTATTCCTGCGGCTATTTTTTCTTGTCGGCGATTGTAGTTGGTGATGAAATTCTCCATCTGTTTTATACTGAATCCAAATTTCTCACATATTTCTCGTCTTGTTTTTCCTTGCGCTCTTAATTCCAATATTTCTTTTTCATAATTCTGTATGTGTCGATATCCTCTGGGCATATAAAATTCCTCCTATGGTAGATATATCTATTCTACCATAGGAGGCTCTTTTTTTCAATTGTCCGTTTTTAACGGACTTGTGCATCATCGGTACACTTTTGATTTTACCGTATCTTGTCGGTGTTGTCATTCTGATTCTGTATCCGCTGTCACAAACCGTGATCCATTCGTTCACGGATACGATTGATGGAGAGCAGTTTGTCGGTATCCAAAATTTCCTTTCCATGAAAGACAGCCGTGCGTTTCAGTCCGCCATTGGCAATTCAGCTATTTTCTATCTGATCTCCCTGCCGCTGATGGTTGTTTTACCGCTGATCGGCGCTGTGCTGTATACCCAGAACAGACGGCTGGATGGCATGTTTCACCACACGGTGTTCCTTTCGATTCTACTCCCGACAGCTGCGCTGATGCAGTTTGCTGATCTGCTGTTTTCCGAGGTCGGTATGTTCACAGAAAGCTTGTGTGCTCTCTTTGATCTGCCGATCGGATCGCTGTACGATACACCCCTTGCGCGGCCGCTGCTGATATTCCTGTTTTTATTTAAGTACGGCGGTTACAATGCGCTGGTATATTATGCAGCGATCCGACAGATTCCCGAGGAACGGTATGAAAGCGCGAAAATAGACGGTGCGGGAAAGCTCGCGTGCTTCCGTTATATCACGCTGCCTGCACTTCGCCCAGCCTTTCCGACTGTGCTTCTGCTGTCGGTTCTGAACTCCTACAAGGTATACCGCGAAGCCTTTCAGATCGGAGGGTATTATCCGCATGACAGTATTTATCTGATACAGCATTACATTCACAACAATTTTCTCAACATGAACTATACAAGACTTTGCTGTATTTCCGTGCTGTTGTTGTGTGTCGGTATCGGTGCGGCAATCATCTGCGGTATTCTGTATCGCGCGGGGGAACGTGCCAATGAAACATAAACTGTCTTCTGCCGTAACAGGTACAGTGGGACTTCTGATCCTGCTTGTTCTGCTGTTCCCTTTGATTTGTACTGCCGCATTATCTGTTTTTTCACCGACCGACCTTGGATTCTATTATTTTCACGGAAATACCATTGACAGCTTGAAACTGATCCCCGACAATTTCACCCTCGCACAGTATGCACAGGCACTGCTTTACAACACCGACTATACACGCGCGTTTACCAACTCGGTTTTGTATACAACGCTGACGGTACTGCTTGCCGCCGTCACAGCACTTCCCGCCGCGTATGCGCTGGTGTTCTGTCGTCTGCGGTCACGGAAAATCATTCTGGTGCTGCTGTTTGCGATTATGGTTCTGCCAATTCAGGCAATCGAAATTCCGCAGTGGCTGATGATGCGCAAATGGGGATTACTTGGAAGTGATGCATCGATCATTCTGACCGGTGTGATTGAACCGTTTGATGTTCTCCTGCTGACGATCTTCTTTTCTGCCGTTCCCCGCGAAACGCTGGAAGCGGCGGCGGTGGACGGTGCGGGAACCATCCGCACGATGGTCAGAATCGTCTTTCCGCAGGCAATGCACGGGATTGTGTTGATGTTTTTATTGAAATTCATTCAGATATGGAATATGACAGAACAGCCGGTATTGTTTTTAGATGACACCACGCATCAGCCACTGTCGGTCATGCTTTCCGCACTGTGTGAAGCAAATACCGCGTCGGCGTTCGGATTCAGTATGGTTTTCCTGCTGCCGCCGCTTCTGCTGTACGGTGTGTTTGGTGATCGAACACAGCACGCGATTCCATACAGTATCCAAAAGTGAGGATTGAACCATGAAACGTATCATAAAAATCGTTTGTCTTGTTATGGTTGTGCTGATTGCCGCCGCAGCGTATTTTTCAAGAACACTTGAGAATATGACGCTGACCGAAGTGGAGCTGGTCTCCCATCACACGGGAACCTTGACATTCAAGGATGAATCCTACATTCCCGAAATTGTTCGTGTCCGCTGTGTCGG
>JAFYTT010000171.1 GCA_017558715.1 Clostridia bacterium
CCATAAAAAGGCATATGGTTAGTAACCTTTTCACTGAAAGCACCTCCTATCATCAAGCTTTTACTCTATTCTATAACTGATTACTCTACGTCCATCATCGTGCCGATAAAGAACGGCAGATTTGTTTCGCAGTCAATGAGCATATACACAAACGGGCGATCCAGGAATACCTGCTTGGGATCTTCAATGATCAAAGCGCATTCATCGTTCATTTCTACAACGGTCGCCGCGCCTGCCTTCGTTCCGCGCTCATCCACGCTGATAAACGTCTTATGGAGCACACGGTTGATGAAGATATTGCCTGCCGTAGAATGACCGAGCTTTGAGAAATCTGCAGTCGCTCCGCTGAAAGCATCCGGCATGCCCATACCGCTGAGCACCGCGCTCATTTCAACATCATATTCCGTTTCAAACTTCGGAATGGAGGTGTTGACAAACGCAGACTTGGCGTTTGTGAGAAGATCGTTCAAATGCTCGCCATCCAGCGATGCAATATATTCGGAAACAGTCGTGCCTTCTTTCGGGAGAAGTGCGGCAAAGGCATACTTGCGGTCCTTATAATACTTGATGAAGCCGGTCGCGTGTTTGTCTTCGAGATACTTGTTCTCTTCGGAGTACATCATGTCCACATTCCGCACATCGCCGGTTTCGGTGGTAAACTCACCTTCACGCACCTGACTTTCAAAATAGATATCCTGCCATTCAGCATCGAAAGCGAGCGCATTGATGAGGTACATCACCACTTCTTGGGGAATCTGATCAAGAATGTTTTTGATCATACCGTCCGTGTTGTCTTTCACCCATTTGTTGATGTCTTTGCAGGTGGCATCATCAAAAGGCGCACGGTAAATGTCTGCACCGTAATAATCCGCGTTGGTCTGCAGGAAATCCCGGTTGACAGTGAATCGTTCATCGTCGGTAAACCAGATCGAATTGGCAAGGCTGAGCTTGTATTTATCCGCTTCCGGCAGATTCTCCATATAGCTGTGAATCCAGGTGTTCAGCTGCTCAATCGGCATTCCGAGGACGTTTTGCATCTGTGTCAGCGTCTCGTTGTCCGCACCGTTAGCGGTCATGGAGAGTGCAACAAGAACGGACAAAGGAGAAATCAGCGTGTTTTCTCCGTCCTTCATGCTTGCCTTGAACAGACGAACAGCGAAATCGGTGACAGCAGCGTTGCTGACATCGGTGATTTCGACATTGCTGCCGGATTTGCCGCTCGGCGTGATGCCTTTCATTAAATCTTCAAATTTCGCCGCACCGCAGGCAGAAAGTGTTGACAGCGCAAGTGCGCAGATCATAATCATTGCAACGATTCTTTTCATAAAGCGTCCTCCTTATTTTACTTCTGTGCCGCCCCATTCGATGACGGTGAATCCGCCGCGTTCGGGTGCGGACAATTCCTGTGGCTCCATTTCTACATAATCATCCGTAGCCTTGTACGCCATAAATACGCGGATCATCGTATCGGGGGAGGGTACCACATCAAGCTTTGCAGAATCGGTATAGGCGTCTGTCTGGAATGAAATGATGTTGTACGGATTCTCCTGCATCAGCGGTAGCCAAAACACGATGAACTCGTTTGCTTCGCGTCGGTTCAGCCCGAGCTTTTTAAGTGCATCCTCCAGGAATGCGGCGGTGTCTTCGCCTTTCACGCAGAAGCCCTTTGTGAAATCATACTGTGTTAAGGTTTCGCCTTCCCAATAGAGGTAGTTGTAGATCTGTCCGCGCTCATCCGTCAGTGTACCATCGGGAGAAGCGGTAACTTTCCAGCCGTTGTTGTATGCGGGATAGGTGCAGGTAAGATCGCCGTTCAAAGTCAATGTAACAGACACGTCAGTTGTTTCTTCGGGATAGAGATAAATGACCGGTTTATATGCAACACCGGGTTCAGGCTCCCAATCACTTGGTTTTACGG
>JAFYTT010000172.1 GCA_017558715.1 Clostridia bacterium
GACTGTACCACAAGCAGGTAATCGTGCGCCTCCGTCAGCGTAAGCGCAAGTGCGCCGTCCGCACCAAGCGACAGTCCGCGCGCAATCGGACGTACCGATGCGGCTTTGCCCGCGGTTTCCTCCGATGCAATCACACCGGGGACATATTCGTAGAGCGCATAGACTGCCGACGGATCGAGCACGCCGTCACCGCGCACCGTTACCGATGCTGTACCGGGATAGAAATCGCCGTCACGGAAATCCACAAAATAAGCGGTTTCCCCTGCCAGAGCTTTCGTAATCTCCGTCGAAACAGCGGCACCTGCCTCCGCAAGCGGCAAAACCCCGACAGCGGAAGAAAAGCTGTGCCACTTTTCGGTGGAACGGAAAATATTTTCATAAAAGAAATGGAAGACCGCATGCGGACCTTCGATGCGGATATCGCACACATCCTCATAGACAGAGAGAAACAGCTTCTGCGCATCAACCTCGGGCGCATCCTCGGTATATGTATAGGTCAGAACCTCGGGTGTATCGGATGCGGTGCACACAGCACCAAGCATCAGCATACACAGAAGCAGCAGTGACAGAAGTTTCGTGAATGTTTTCATGACGGTATCCTTTCCTTGGAAGCATAATTGATACTTTATTTTATCACATTTGGGCACCGATTGCAAGGGGCTTGCACAGATTCGCGCAAAAACGAATATTTTTCCGCGAATCAACGAATATTATTTCATTTTTGTGACAATTTTTTCGTATACCTCTTGACAGAACGGAATTTTTTTTGTATAATAGGAATATATTTTTGATTTTTCACCCATTGATATAAACAAGGAGTTCACACGATTATGGACATCAAGGTAGTTAAATTCGGCGGCAGCTCGCTTGCGGATGCAAAGCAGTTTGAAAAGGTTGCCGCAATCATCAAAGCCGATCCCGCACGCCGCTATGTGGTTCCCTCCGCACCGGGCAAGCGTTTCTCCGGTGACGACAAGGTCACCGATCTTCTGTATCAGTGCTACGATCACGCATCCAAGGGCGAAAACATTGATGCGGAATTCCAGAAGATCGTCGACCGTTACAACGACATCATCCGTGACCTCGGTCTTGACTTCTCTCTTGACAACGAATTTGCGCAGATCAAGAGCGCATTCCTGTTCCATGCAGGACGCGACTATGCGGCATCCCGCGGCGAATATCTCAACGGTAAAATTCTTGCAGAATATCTCGGCTTCCCGTTCATTGATGCTGCCGGTGTCATCTTCTTCAACGAAGACGGCTCCTTCAACGCCAAGCTGACCAATACCATCCTGTCGGCAAAGCTCCGCACCATGCACAATGCGGTCATTCCCGGCTTCTACGGCGCAATGCCCAACGATACCATCCGTACCTTCTCCCGCGGCGGCTCCGATATCACCGGTTCCATCGTCGCTCGTGCGGCGGATGCGGATCTGTACGAAAACTGGACCGACGTTTCCGGTTTCTTAATGGCAGACCCCCGTATCGTCACCAATCCCAAGCCGATTCACATCATCACCTATCATGAACTGCGCGAGCTGTCCTACATGGGCGCCGGCGTTCTTCATGAAGATGCGATCTTCCCTGTCCGTTATGCAGGTATTCCGATCAACATCCGCAACACGAACCAACCCGATGCGCCCGGCACGATGATTGTTCCGGATTCCAAGCATCCTTCCTATGAAACCAAGGAAATCGTCACCGGTATCGCCGGCAAGAAGGGCTTCTGCACCATCACCCTTGAAAAAGACCGCATGAACGATGAAGTCGGCTTCGGTCGCCGCGTTCTGGAGATCTTTGAAAAGCACAATGTTTGCTTTGAACACCTGCCCTCCGGTATCGACACGATGTGCGTCATCCTCAACAAGCGCGATCTCGAAGGTATTCAGGACATGATCGTCAACGAAATCTGCCAGACCGTGGAACCCGATTCCATCGCTTATGATGAAGACCTTGCGCTGATCGCCGTCGTCGGACGCGGTATGGTCAAGGCAAAGGGTACGGCGAGCCGTGTCTTCAAGGCAATCGCCATGGCAGATGTCAACATCCGCATGATCGACCAGGGTTCCTCCGAGCAGAACATCATCATCGGTGTCTCCGAATCCGGCTTTGAAACGGCAATGCGCGCCATCTATCAGGAATTTGCGGACGATAACGCAATTCATTGATCCCGTATAAAAATATAAAAAGCAAGAGCGATTTCCGCATCAGACGGAGATCGCTCTTTTCTCATGTATAATTCTGTTATTCCCCACGGAAGGTGATCTCACCGGTCTCATCGTTCATCGATTCGACAATCGCAAGCGATTCCACGCGGTAACCCTTTTCACGCAGCGCATCGCCGCCGCCCTGAAATCCTTTTTCAATGATGATGCCGCATCCCGCAACCGAAGCACCCGATTCCTCAACGATCGCAACGAGTCCGTTCAGCGCATTTCCCTGTGCAAGGAAATCGTCGACGATCAGCACACGGTCATCGGCGGACAAATAGTCCTTGGGCACAATGACATCATAGATTTTTTTATGGGTAAAGGACGCGACCTTGGCACAGTAAACCTCACCCGAGACATTGGCAGTTGCATTTTTCTTTGCAAATACCATCGGGACATCCATTTCCAAAGCGACAGCAGCAGCCAGCGCAATGCCCGATGCTTCAATGGTCAAAACCTTGGTGACACCCGCATCGGCATACAGACGGGAAAGCTCCCGTGCCATCTCCCGCAGAAGTGTGATATCGATCTGATGGTTGGCAAAATGTCCGACCTTCAATACATGTCCCGGAAGGACAGTACCCTCCGCACGGATTTTATCTTCCAAAAACTTCATATGGTTTCTCCTCTTATTGATACATTCTCATCAGATAATCACAGTTGACGAGCTTTTCGAGCAGATGGTTGCGGTGATAGAAATAGTGGTTTGACGATTCATAGCCGATCATCGGGTCCTCACAGGAAATCGTCAGCAGCTTTGCGGCAAGCATCGCTTCTTCCGCAGCAACCGCAGTATCGATCACTCCGTCCTCATCGCGGCGAATGACGAACATGCACTGATTGTAGATCGAGCGGAAATGGCAGTCAATGGCATGTGACCAGCGCACCAGCGCCGTCAGATGTACGTCATCACAGCCGCGCGCAGCACGTTCCAGAAGCAGTGTTCCTTCATGCCATCCATCCGACAGCTGCTTGATCTGAGAGACATAGACATCCTGCGGGAAGATCGAGCGCCAGCCGGTGATATCGTCGTACGGCATACCGGTCATCGTTGCGGTATAGCCGGTCTTCTTCGGGTACAAAAGGTTGGACGAGCCGACCTGCTGGGGTCCGACATAGGCTGTGGAAATATAGAACGGATACGCATCATACGCATCACTCAGCTTGACAAACGCATCGGTCAGTGCATCTGCGTCGGCAGTCGGGAACATCATGCCATACAGCGTTTTTGCATCCGGGATCGTTCCGTTGTCCGCATAGAATGCCTGCGCCAGCCGCAGTGTCGGCGACGGAAAACCGCCAAGCGTCCAGCCCAGCATAATGCCGTCAACACCGCCCTGTTCAATGATACCGCTCAGATGACGGCGGATCTTTTCGTATGCAGGCACACACGGCACAGTCGAGATCTCCCACGTGACACCGAGCTGCAGCTTGGCATAGGCATCATGTCCGTTTTCGTGCGCATGCCGCCATGTATCGAGTGCGTATTCACCCGGTCCTTCCACGGAAATGGAATAGTCAATAACGAAGGTTTCCGTGCCGCTGATGTTCTTTTTGACCGCTTCCTCACTGACACCCATGACAGCGACACCGGCAGGCAGCTTCTCAATAACATGATGCGTCATATCGGGTTCTCTGTCCTTCCATGCCCAGCTCCACGCAAGCACACGGAAGTCGGGATTGACCTCTGCAGCACCTTCGTACAGCAGACGGTTGGTCAGCGCGATGATATCGGACGGGTCTTTTTCTCTGCAGCGCGGGCAGGTACAGGTCGCCTTGTTTGCGTGGCTGTAGCAGTTGGTCTGATTCTCACTTGCCGTGATTGTCAGATAGCCGCCAAGTCCGGGAACTGCAGCATTGAGGTCGCGTGATGCACCACGCAGATAGTCCTGCACCTCGGGTGTCGAGACACAAAGGCTGGCATAGCCGTCGCGTCCGACATGCCCCTTGAGATGCGGATATGCATCAAAGAACGAGAGCGGCATCGCGCGCGGCTCGTTCATGTATAAGAACAGCTTCAGATCATACTCTGCAAGCTTTGCAACGAGATACCGCATCCCCTCCTGTCTGCGCTTCCAGCCCTCGGAAAGCGCCGGAGCAAACGGGTACGGCGTAAGGGTATACAGCACCGCCTGTGTCCAGACACCGGTCACACCGAGCGACTGATAGGCGGACAAAAGCTCATCCGGGAACGATTCGTCGATCAGCGCACGGTCAGAAAACGTATCACCGTACAGCGCACAGTAGGAATAGACGATCCGCTGGTCAAAGCGTTTGGGAGCATCGCCTGTTCTGAGCGCGGGATACTGACCGACCGATGCAAAAAACGGACGGAAATCAAACGGCTTTTGAGGATGGTGCGGCATTTCCTCAAACGCGGCGGATACGACCTGACGAATGGCGCGGGTCTTTGCGTGTTCCTCCTCGGTCAGAGGCGCATACACCAGCGGCGGTACTTCCGGCTTGAAATTACCGAGCTTCACGGACAGAAAATCGTCTTCGCGAAGGATGTACGCAAGCTGTTCTTCGCTGATACCGAGCATAAATGCAATCTGCGCATAAGAACAGAGATGCCAGTTGGCACGGATGATCGTGATATATCCCTTGGTAAGCCATGCGGGATCAACATCCGGCGGCGTCGGCAGTCCCATTTCCGCGGCGAGTGAGATCACGGTATCCGCATCACAGCCGAGCACATCACCGAGTACGCGCGGCTCAATCATTTCCCAGTTTCTGAAAACAAAGCACTGCATCCGCGTCGGAAAGTGATCGATCGGAATCACGGGCGTGTTCTGCAGCTTCGGAAGTTCGTGTTTCATAATGTTCTCCTTTGCACGGGACTCATAAACAGTTTTGATTGAATATTATTATAGCGTAATCCATCGCATCTTGCAAGAGGAAATTCCGTATTTCCACCAAAAATTTCACATATTTTTTACACAATGACCGCAGGACGGCAATACTTCCGTTGTATAATATTGAAAAAGTCTCATAATGGGAGGTTTTTCTCAATGAAACGGCATACCACTTTTCACGCGCTTTTTCTGTCCCTGCTTTTGGTCTTTGCTGCCGTCCTTTGCGGTTGTCAGACACAGAACACCGATACGCTGACGCTCGATTTTTATAAAATCGGAAAAGCGGATGCTGTTTTTATCCGCGGGACAGGCGATGACGGAGCGCCGTTTTCCGTTCTGATCGACACAGGAGAAGCCGACGACGCACCGGAGATCACAGAGAAGCTCCGTGCCGCCGGTGTCAATACACTCGATTATCTCATTCTGACTCATTTTGACAAGGATCACATCGGCGGATTGCCCACACTTCTCTCTGAAATTTCCGCCGCACACATTCTTATGCCCGATTATGTCGGCTCAGGCGCACCGTATGACGCGATGACCGCGCTGTTTTCGGACAACACCTATCCGACACAGGTTCTGACAGCGGATACACAGTTCACATGCGGCAATACGCACTTCTCCGTATCGGTTCCAAAGCAGAAAACCTACGCCAAAAAGCAGGATAACAACGCATCCCTTGTCATCACCGTCACGCACGGCAAACAGATTCTGTATTTTGCAGGCGACGCGGAACAGCTGCGGCAGGAGGAACTGATCTCCGA
Source organism: Clostridia bacterium (assembly GCA_017558715.1). Classification (GTDB taxonomy): domain Bacteria; phylum Bacillota; class Clostridia; order Oscillospirales; family CAG-272; genus RGIG3925. The sequence continues at coordinate 5,830 of JAFYTT010000172.1, forward strand.
GCTGTCATTGGCGGGCATTACAAAAACCGCCTTGCTCAAAGTCCCACATCACGGCGTTTACAATGACGGTATCGATGCTTTTCTGGCAGCTTGCGCACCTCAAAACGCGATCATCACCTGCTCCGACAAGAATCCGCCCGACCCCGAAACACTCTCCTGTTTGAACGCACTGGATGCCAAAACGTTCCTGACCGCTGACGGCGATATCCGCGTGGTCTGTACGGAAGACAGCATTACCGTCACACAATAACAACAAAGAAAGGCATAATACCATGATTACCTACCGTTTCGCAGAAGAAAATGACATTCCCGTGATCCTGTCCCTTGTCCGTGCACTCGCCTCGTATGAACACATGGAGGATGCGGTTGTCGCCACGACCGAGCTTTATCACGAATGGCTGTTTGAGAAAAAGATTGCGCGTGTGCTCCTTGCCATGGACGGAGAAAACGCCGTCGGTTTTGCGCTGTTTTTCTATAATTTTTCCACATGGCTCGGACGCGCGGGCATCTATCTGGAAGATTTGTTCGTGCTGGAAGAATACCGCGGTCAGGGCATCGGCAAGACGCTGTTGAAATCGCTTGCGAAGATCGCCGTTTCCGAGGGATGCGGTCGACTGGAATGGGCTTGTCTTGACTGGAACGAACCGTCCATCGAGTTTTACCGCGCACAGGGTGCCGTCTCCATGGATGAATGGACAACCTACCGTCTGACAGGCGATGCACTGACCTCCTTTGCCGCAGAAGAAGATTGAAATTTTCATGTAAAAACGGGGATTTGTCTTGCATTTCCCCGTTTTTTGTGGTATCATATATATAATATAATGTTACAAGCAAAAGCAGGAAACAAATCTATGAACCATCCCATTCGACTGGCGTTTATCGGCGCCGGAAATATGTCATCTGCAATGATCGGCGGTCTGTGCAAATCGGAGGATTCTCCGTTTGTCATTGGTCTTTCAAGCAGAACCAAAGAAAAATGCGAACCGTTCCGTTCTGCGGGCGTGACGGTTTTTGACACAAATACCGAAGCTCTTGCATGGGCGGACATGATCGTCCTCGGTATCAAACCGCAGCAATATGCCGATGTTCTGACGGAATTCCGTGACAGCGGCTTTGACGGACGCAAGGTCTTCGTTTCCATCGCGGCGGGTATCTCCACGGACGCTGTCTGTCGTATGCTCGGCAGGGACGTTCCCGTCGTCCGTGCCATGCCGAACACACCGATGTTATTGGGACTCGGCTCCACCGCCGTTTCCCGCAATGCGTCGGTCACCGATGAGGAATACGAGACTTCCAGAAAAATCTTTTCCGCATCGGGTATGGTCATCGATCTGCCCGAGGACAAGATGAACGCGGTCATCGCGGCGACAGGCTCCTCTCCTGCCTATCTGTATCTGATCATCAAAGCCATATACGACGAAGCACGCGCACAGGGCGTTGACGCACCGACGCTGCTTGACGGTATCTGCCAGATGACTGCAGGTGCGGCACAGATGATCCGTGACAGCGGCGACGATCCTGAAACCCTGATCCGCAAAGTCTGCTCTCCCGGAGGCACAACAGAACGCGCCATGCAGGTGTTGTACGACGAGGATCTGCCCGGAATTCTCTCCCGCGCCATGCAGGCATGCACCGTACGCGCCGAAGAACTCGGTGCAAAGTACCAATAAATTTTCCGCATCCTGAAGGCAATCCCCTCATATACTGATGAGAACCATCCCGCAAATCGGGACAATCACATTCAGAAACAGAGGGACGTTGCATGGAACAATCCACCCATCAAAACCGCAGTCAAACACAAAACCATGGAATCGCATCCGCATCAAAGCAGTTCTTTGCCGGCATGCAGGCGTATGCTGTCTCCCGACCGGAACAGCTTCATGCCCTGTGCAGACTGTCATCCGCTGCTCTGACAGGCATCCTGCTCGGTATTTTTGCGTACTTCTTCTGGGAAGCGGAACCGGTCACCGATATCCGCCGCGCCGCCAATGACTATATCACAACCCGCGCGTTTTCCTCCTACGGTTCACTGCGCGCGTATCTGACGTTTTTCAGTGCATGGTTTTTCCATCATGCCCTGCCGACGGTACTGCCGCTGTGTTCCGTCATCACATTCTACCCGACGGTACTCTGTTACGGTATCACGGCTCTGCGCGGCTTTCTCTGCGGTTTTACGGTGTGTACGCTCTCAGGTACATTTTCTCCCTTTTCCGTGTATCTGACCTTTGTGCAGACCGCACTTTGTGCCCTGTGTGTTTATCTCGGCACAAAATGTATCCGATACGCAACACGGCGCGCATCCCTTCCCGCAAAATCCAAAAATCACCGTACCCTGCGCTGGCTGCTCACGGAAAGTGCACCGCTTGCCGCAGCCGTACTCATCACAATCACAGCACTGGCGGCAGGTCTGCTTCTCATTTCCGGCATCTGCACCCTGCTCATTACACTCACCGACTGATATTTCACTTTGAAAAGGAACACATTATGGCACATCGCAACAACTTCCGCGAATATCGGAATACCAAGAAAAAAAGCTTTAATCTCTATGAAATGTTCTCCGGCGGCTTCGACGGCAAAGGCGTCAAGAAGCAGGACAGAATCAAGGATTTCAATCTGGTCAACTTCTTCAAGCTCTACGGACGCAACTTCGGCAAAATGATCCAGCTGAATCTTCTGTATCTTCTGGGCAATTTCCCGATCATTTTCTACCTGTTTGCACGCTCCGGCAACATCAGCACCGAAAGCCTTGCATCGACGCATATTCTCAACTCCTCCTTCCACGGTGTTCTTCTGTCGGGTCATCTGAATCCCGTCACAGCTGCACTCAACGGTGTCCTCGGCTACCGTACGATCAACTATGTTCCGACAACGGCAACGTATGTTGTCCTGATGCTCGCGGCTCTGGTGATCTTCACCTTCGGCTTTGTTAACGTCGGCACGGCATACATCATGCGCAACATCATCAAACAGGAACCGATCTTTTTGATGAGCGATTTCTTCTATGCCATTAAACGCAACTGGCGTCAGGCGCTGATTTTCGGTATTCTCGATGTGCTGTTCTGTGCACTGCTTGTGTATGACGTCATCTTCTTCTACTACAACATCGGCGTTTCGTTCTTCTCCAATGTCTGCTTCTATTTGAGCCTTTTCATCGTTTTTCTGTACTTTGTCATGCGCTTCTATATCTATCCGATGATGGTCACGTTCGATCTGTCCATCTTCAAGATGCTCAAGAACGCGCTGATCTTTGCTCTGCTCGGCTTCAAGCGCAATATCACCGCCGTCATCGGTATGGTGCTGTTCTGCCTGCTCTGCTATGCCGTTCTGCTCATTTATGTCCCGCTCGGACTGCTCACGCCCATTCTGCTCATCTTCGGCTCCTGTGGCTTCATGGCAACATATGCCGCATTCCCCAAGATCAAGGCAGTCATGATTGATCCGTACTATACAGAACCCGAAGAAGAGGAAGACGATTTCGAGCCGGTCTTCCGCGATATGGGCTGATACGGAAATTCCAAAAGAACAGTGAGAACAAGCATATGAAAGCATTTCCCCGACATGCCCGCGTTGCATTCATCGGTGACTCCATTACCGCAGGCTGCAACTTCACCGCACGCATCGCTGCATATTACGTCCGTCATCTGCCGCATCTCGGTGTCACCTTCAAAAATGCAGGTGTCTCCGGCGGTTCGGCGCAATCGGCAATGCTCTATTACGATGCATCCGTCGCACCGTTTCATCCGACCCACGCGCTCATCATGCTCGGTGTCAATGACTCCGACCGCACGGCGCTGACCCTCTCAGACGAGGCGGAAAAATCCTCCCGTTTGGAAGCGGCACATGACCGTTATGTCACACGTATGAATGCGCTGCTTGACAGACTTTGGGCAGATGGAGTTTCTGTCACGCTTTGTACGCCCGCGCCGTATGCCGAATATATATCTACAGCAGAAGAACCGCTTCCAGGAGGGTATGCGCTGATCCGCCGTTATGCGGAAACCGTACGCGCCATGGCACATATGCGCGGACTTCCGCTCATCGATTTCCACGCATGTTTGTCCGAATACTATCTTTGCGAGCCGCTGTACAATCCCGATCACGTCCATCCCAATGATGCAGGGCATCATCGCATGGCTTGCTGTGTGCTGTCCGCGCAGGAGCTGAACCCCGATCCGTACCGTCCGCTGTCCGAGGAATTGTCCGACCTGCCCGCACTTGCGGAATGGAACAGCATCGCCGCAAGGATCACATCGCTCTATGCCGTTGAATGGATGGTCGTCTGCAATTTCGAACTGCCGAAGGACGAAAAGCTGGCGCTGGTACAGAAAACCATCGATGACGGAAAATGGAGCGGTATTCCCTATTTCCAAAGCATCACCGCCGCATACATGGCAAACAAGCCCCATGAAACCGAAATGCTGTCCCGCATGGATGTACTGTGGGATGAAATATACAATTAAAAGCCCGAAAAGGAGCCATCATGAAAAAAGCCGTATTTATGTCCGAAAACAAAGCCGCGATCCCCAACGCCTACGCCGAATCTCTCCGCGCGGAAATGGCAGAGGTCTTTGAGTTTCTGCCCGAGATCTACACGCTGAAGGACGAGTCCGAGGATCGCGCCGCACTTGCCGATGTTGAGGTCATCTTCTCCACATGGGGTATGCCGAAACTCGACGAAGAACAGATCAAGACGATTCTGCCAAACCTCAAGGCTGTCTTCTACGGTGCGGGCAGTGTCCAGTATTTTGCACGTCCGTACATGGCTTGCGGTGTCGAAATCTTCTCCGCATGGGCGGCAAATGCCGTTCCCGTCGCAGAAGTCACCGTCGCTGAAATCATCCTTGCCAACAAGGGCTACTATCAGCGCATGCAGTATGAGGACGGCGCATGGACAAACCGCTCCATGAAAAACGCGCCTCTTGGCAACTACAACACCAACGTCGGTATCATCGGTGCGGGTATGATCGGCAAGCTCGTCATCAAGATGCTGGCTCCGTACAAGCTCAATGTATTTGTATTTGATCCGTTCCTGCCGCAGGCTGTCGCAGACGAGCTTGGTGTCACGATGGTCGATGATCTGCCCACGCTGTTTGAAAAATGCCACGTCATCTCCAATCACCTCGCAAACAACCCGCAGACGGTCGGTATGATTAACAAATCCTGCTTTGACCGCATGATGCCCTCCGCTGTGTTCATCAACACCGGTCGCGGTGCACAGGTTGTCGAGGACGATATGATCGCCGCATTGAAGGAATGTCCCGAACGCGTGGCTCTGCTCGACGTCACCATGCCCGAACCTCCTGTCGCAGACTCTGAAATGTACAAGATGCGCAACATCATTCTGACCCCGCACCTCGCAGGCTCCATCGGTCTGGAGGTTCAGCGCATGGGCGAGTACATGTTTGAAGAATCCCGCCGCTGGCTGAACGGTGAGAACACATACTGGGGTGTCACCGAAAAAATGCTGGAAACGATGGCATAAGAAAAGGGAGGACTGTCATGCTGTACCCCGGTCTTGTATCGATCACCTATCGCCAGTGCAGCCCCGAACAGATCATTGCACTCTGCCGCGACAACAACCTTTCTGCCGTTGAGTGGGGCGGCGATGTTCATGTCCCGCACGGCGACTTGGAAACCGCTGTCAAGGTCGCCGGAATGACACGCGCCGCAGGACTTTCGATGCCCTCCTATGGCACTTATTACAAAGCAGGTGCATATGGAGACAATTCCCGTGCCGAATTTGAAAAGATCCTGCGAACAGCGAATGCGCTCGGAACACCGTCCCTTCGCCTTTGGGCAGGCTCCAAAAATTCCGAGGATATTACCAAGGACGAGCGCGATATTCTGATCCGCGAACTTCGTGACTGCGCCGATATGGCGGCAGAACACGGCAAGATTATCACATTTGAACGCCACAACGGTACGCTGACCAACCGAGCCTCATCCGCGCTTGCGATGATCGAGGAGATTGGACGGGAAAATGTCCGCACGCATTGGCAGCCCAGCCAGTTCTTAACGCATGAGGAAAACTGTACAGGTCTTTCTCTCTTGCTTCCGTATATCGACTGTGTTCACGTCTTTGCATGGGAGGGCAAAAACAGCCAACGGTTTACGCTTGCCGAGCACCGTGACCGTTGGGCAGATTATCTGTCGATCCTCAAAGGTGCCGGGCAGGACATTTATCTGCTGATGGAGTTTACCCCGACAAACGATCCCGCAGAGCTGCCAACGGAAGCCGAAACGCTTCTTTCCTGGCTTTAACGAAACTATCTCCGAAAGGAATCCGATATTATGACTGCATATCCGTTTACATATAAAACACTGGACGACCTCCGTGCCGCCTCCGATAAACTCGGACTGCAGATCCCGATCTCCGAGGATCTCTCCGTGCTTGGAGAAAAAACCGCACTCGGCGCATCCGGTGTCACCCTTGACAACCGCCTGATCGTGCACCCGATGGAAGGCTTTGACACGACCGAGGACGGCGCGCCCGATGATCTGACCATGCGCCGATATGAACGCTTTGCCAAGAGCGGTGCGTCGATGGGCTGGTGTGAGGCGATCTCCGTCTGTGAAGAGGGTCGCTCCAACAAGCACCAGATGTGGATTCACAAAGGCAATCTTGACGCGTACAAGCGCATGGTGGACATGTTCCACGAAACCTCCGGCGGCAAACCGATCATCGCGCAGATGACCCACTCGGGACGTTTCTCCGCCCCCGAAGGAACGCTCCATCCGCTGGTGCTTTACAAAAACCCGCTGTTTGATCAGACCAAGTTTCACGACATCGACGACATTCCGCTCGTCACCGATGACTATCTTGATTCTCTGATCGAGAAGTATCACGAGGCGACCGCACTTGCCGTGGAAGCAGGCTTTGACGGCATCGACATCAAGGCTTGCCACAAGTATCTGCTCGGCGAAACGCTGGCGGCATATGAGCGCGAGGGCAAATACGGCGGTTCCTTTGAAAACCGTACACGCCTGTTCCGCACGATCATCAAGAACACGGCGGACGCATTCGGCGACAAGGTCTTCCTTGCCTCCCGCTTCAATCTGTACGATGCGATGGTATATCCGTACGGCTTCGGCTGCTCCCGCGAGGACTTTATGGTTCCCGACTTTGACGAAATCGGCGCTCTCGTCACCGAAATGGAAAACCTCGGCATTTCCTGCATCAACATCACGATGGGAACGCCCTATCTGACCCCGCACATCAACCGTCCGCACACGCTCGGCGGCGTGATTCCCGAAGATCCGCTGATCGGTGCCGACCGCATGATCAAATATACAGGGGAGCTGCAGAAACGCTTCCCGAATGTCGCTCTCGTCGGCGCGGGCTACTCCTTCTTCCGTGAATTTGCTCCCTATGTAGCCGCCGGCGCAATCAAGGAAGGTCTGACCACGCTCGTCGGCTTCGGACGTATGGCATTTGCGTATCCCGATTTCGCATCTGCGATGATCGCAGGAACCTTTGACCGCTCCAAGAGCTGTCTGACCTGCTCCAAGTGTACCGAGCTGATGCGTACCCACCACGCAACGGGCTGCCCCGTCCGCGATACGGAGCTGTACTTAGCACCCTATCGCAAATATTGTCAGGGAAAATAATGACTCAAAACAACACTGCCGCGCATGTCGGATACCACGGCATGAGCGGCATCTTCATACGAAAGGACAATCTACCATGTTACAGAAGAAAACTGCCCTTGTTACGGGCGCTTCCCGCGGAATCGGTCGCGGCATTTCCACGATCCTCGCACAGAATGGCATCGCGGTCTGCGGCGTCGGCACAAAACCGAATGACGCTGTCGTCGAATACGAAACAGAACTGAAATCCTATGATGCCGATTCCTTCTATCTGCAGGGGGACATTTCGTCGGCGGATGACCGCGCGCACATCATCGAAACCGTCTACGAACGCTTCGGTCATCTCGATTTTCTCATCAACAACGCAGGCGTTGCACCGCTGAACCGCTGTGACATTCTCGAAATGTCCGAGGAATCAATGCAGAGACTGCTCGACATCAATCTGAAAGGCACGTTCTTCCTATCCCAGCTTGCCGCTCGCCGCATGGTTGAAGAACGCAGAAACGGCAATACGGATTTCAAGATGATCACGTTCATCACCTCCATCTCCGCCGAAACCTCGTCCACCAGCCGCGGCGAATACTGCATCTCCAAGGCAGGTTTGCACATGGCGACCAGTCTCTTTGCCGACAGACTGGCGGGGGACCGTATCAACGTCTATGAGCTGCGTCCCGGCATCATCGAAACCGATATGACCGCCGTTGTCAAGGACAAGTACGACGC
>JAFYTT010000173.1 GCA_017558715.1 Clostridia bacterium
GTAGAACTCCAGCGCCATCACATCGTCATAGGCACCGCGCAGACGAACGATATTTCGGTGCGGCGTCAGAGGACGGACATCCACCGTACAGTTTCCTTTTTCGCACAGCGTCACCACGGTAACCGATTTTTCATCGTCTGCCTCAGATACGGAATAGGCAATGGGGGAACCGCTGTAACGGACAATGCCGCCGCGCTCCTCTGTCTTGCAGGTTTGTGCTCTGTGCAGATGACCGAGTGCCGCATAATCAAACTGCGACAAATGCGCAATATCCACCGCATCCGTTCCGCCGACCGATACGGTTTCCGACTCCGATCGTACACCGCCCGTGATAAACTGATGCGTCAGGATCACATTGCGTCTTGAAGAATCGATCCCCAAAGCATGGACAGCGGTACCGTACGCGCTGTTATAGCTGTCCGTATCCGCATCGGGAAAATATCTGCGGACATCTGCCGGACGAATAAACGGGAGCAGATAGACAAAAACCTCGCCCCACGCATCCGACAATGTCACACAATGTGTTTCCCCGTCATAAACACCGCAGACATGCACGCCGGATCGCTCCATCAGTCTGCCACCAAAGGAGATTCGTTCGGGGCTGTCGTGATTGCCTGCAATCATCAGAATCTGTGTCAACTCTGCCGCCGCTGTCAGAAAATCGTCAAACAGCGCAACGGCTTCTGCAGACGGAACGGTTTTGTCGTAGATATCGCCTGAGAGCAAAAGTGCATCGGGGGCTTCTGTGCGGATCAGATCAAGCAGCTGCTGCAGCATCGCACGCTGGTCCTCAATCAGCGAAAATTCCCCGAGTCTTCGTCCGAGATGCAGGTCAGAGGTATGGATGAGTTTCATTGTGTTTCCCGTCCTCCTGTTGTTTCCTGTTTGTTCTGCTGTGCGCTGTCCGTAAAGGCACGCGGACTGATGCCGTATTCTGCCTTGAACGCACGGTAAAAACCGGCATAATCGTGAAAACCCGAATGATAACAGACCTCACCCGCCGGGATGCCGCGTGTCAGAAGCTCTCTTGCCAGCATCAAACGGCGAATGGTGATATAGCGGTAGACGGAAATCCCGACCTCGCGGCTGAATGCGTGGGACAGATGGTATTTGCTGACGAAGAAATAGTCCGCAATGCTGTCAAGGGACAACTCTTCGTGACAATGTGCACCGATATAATCAAGGACATGAGAAATCAGTGCCGAGTTTTCCGTGACGCGGATGCTGTCGCCTTCTGCACCGCCGGCACTTCCCTCGGCGTTGGCAAGCTGATACGCAAGACGGTTCAGCTCCACCATGAACTGTAAAAAAATGCCGTTGGCAAGCAAGGTAGCACCGACCGAATCGGAATAGCTTTCCCGTACCAACTCTCCGAGCCGTGCGGCAATGGCATGCTTCTGGGTATCGGACGCGCGGATGTGCATGCGGTGTCCCGGGACAGTTGTATCAAAACAGCGGCACAAATCTATATCCGCATCCGACAGCATCGCAAGGTATTCGCGGTCGATCCAAAGCACGATCCGTTCATAGACCTCCGCACCCGACGGAAGCGGTCGGTGCAGCTGCTGGGGATGGATCAGAAGCAGGTCTCCCGCCTCCAGACGGCAGATCTCACCGTCGACCCAGTATTCCACTTCCCCGTCCAAAAGCAGATAAACCTCAAAAAAATCGTGGTGATGAACCTCCACCTCGCGTCCGCGCTGTTCCCGGTAGTGGAATATTTCATAGGTACTGCCGCGCATCTGACGGCGATCCGAATACGGCTGATGTTTCATGGATAGCTCCTTTCGAGAAGAAGATATTCATTCGGTATATGGCGGGAGCAAGCCCCCGCCCTACTGATACAGAATATATCCCTCTTAAATTCCTATCTATATTATACAACAAGATTCGCAATATTTCAAGCAATTTGCGCAATAAACATTGCAACAATTTTCTGTTATACTGTATACAATATAGCATTTTGATTACAATCCACATTTTTTCTGAAAAGGAGATTATTTTATGTCTGTCAATCAGCGCATTTCCGAGATCGGTGTTGTACCGGTCATTAAGCTCTCCAATCCCGAACGCGATGCGGCTCCCCTCGCACACGCACTGTGTGCCGGCGGTGTTCCCGTTGCAGAGGTCACCTTCCGTGCAGCAGGTGCCGATACCGCCATCCGTCTGATGAAGGAAGCATGCCCCGATATGCTCGTCGGTGCGGGTACCGTTCTGACGACCGAGCACATCGATAAAGCCATTGCGGCAGGTGCATCGTTCATCGTTACCCCGGGTCTTGACCCCGAGCTCGTTGTTTACGCGCAGGAAAAGAACATCCCGATCTACCCCGGCTGCACCACGCCGACCGACTATCATACCGCATACAAGCTGGGCTTGGAAGTCCTCAAGTTCTTCCCGGCTGAGCAGTCCGGCGGTCTTGCAAAGATCAAGGCAATGGCGGCTCCGTTCCCGATGTTCAAGGTCATGCCGACCGGCGGTATTTCCTTAAAGAACCTCGGCGAATATCTTTCTTCCAAGGTCATCTGCGCTTGCGGCGGCTCCTACATGGTAACTGCTGAGCTCATCGAGGGCGGCAAGTGGGATGAAATCACAGACCTTTGCAAAAAATCCGTAGAAATTGTCAAGGAGGCACGTTCCAATGGCTAAGATTATTACCTTCGGCGAAATCATGCTTCGCCTTGCTCCCAACGGCTACTACCGTTTCTTCCAGAATGACCAGATGCAGGCAACCTTCGGCGGCGGTGAAGCCAATGTCGCAGTTTCCCTTGCAAACTTTGGCATGGAATCTTCCTATGTTACCAAGCTTCCCAAGCACGCCATCGGTCAGGCTGCCATCGACTCCCTGCGTTACTTCGGTGTCGATACCACCAAGGTCGTCCGCGGCGGTGACAGAGTCGGCATCTATTATCTCGAAAAGGGTGCATCCCAGCGCGGTTCCGTCTGTATTTACGACCGTGCACATTCCGCCATTCAGGAAGCAAAGCCGGAAGATTTTGACTGGGATTCCATCTTTGAAGGCGCTGACTGGTTCCACTTCACCGGCATCACGCCCGCACTCGGCGCAAACCTCGTTGAAATCTGCCGTCAGGCTTGTATCGCCGCCAAGGCAAAGGGTGTCAAGATCTCCTGTGACTTAAACTACCGCGGTAAGCTTTGGACCCGTGACGAAGCACGCGCGGCAATGACTGAGCTTTGCCAGTACGTTGACGTCTGCATCTCCAATGAAGAGGACGCAAAGGATGTCTTCGGTATTGAAGCGGAAGGCACCGATATCTACGGCGGTAAGCTCAACCACGAGGGCTACAAGTCCGTTGCCAAGCAGCTGGCTGACAAGTTCGGCTTTGAAAAGGTTGCGATCACGCTCCGTACTTCCATTTCCGCATCCGACAACGATTGGGCAGGTATGCTCTACGACGGCGAGAATTACTGCTTCTCCAAGTCTTACCATCTGCATATTGTTGACCGTGTCGGCGGCGGTGACTCCTTCGGCGGCGGTCTGATCTACTCCATCCTGAAGGGCAAGACCACGCAGGAAGCGATCGAATTTGCCGTTGCGGCATCTGCACTCAAGCACTCCATCGAAGGCGACGTCAACCGTGTCAGCGTCTCTGAGGTTGAAAAGCTCGCAGGCGGCGACGCTTCCGGTCGTGTGCAGAGATAATATAACGAAAGGTGGATCAGATGACCAAAACAAAATCCAAAAAGATCCTACAATGGATTCTGATTTCTGTTCTGATTCTATTGATTCTGATCTTCGGCGTCGTCCTACCTGCCGTTTCTATATCCATCTACCGTTCCTATCTGGATGTTTGCTTTATCACAGATGAACATCATATGTTTTCTGTGGATGCATTTGATGGTCTGACCGTCGAAAATGTGGAATTTCCGGCAAAACAGGGGCATATGCTCGCCGGCTACAAATACCGTATGGAAGATCTTGAAAATCCTCACGGTGTTGTCGTATTCTCTCATGGTCTCTTCAGCGGCGGACAGAATCGCTATATGCCGATTGTGGCATATTTTGCAGCGCAGGGCTTTGAGGTTTTTGCATATGACGCAACCGGTAATGATGCCAGCGGCGGACTGGTCGGCGGCGTTTCGCGCGGTGTCATGGATCTTGACTATGCAATCCGCTACGTTAAGCAGGATTCGGATTACATCGATATGCCGATCTGTTTATACGGTTACAGTTGGGGTGCATATTCTGTCGGTACTGTTCTGAACTTCCATCCCGATGTCAAGGCGGTCGCTATCTTCGCAGGCTTTAACAAACCGTCTCTTCTCATCCGACAGATGGGATATGAGGTCGTCGGCGGTCTGATTGATATCGCAATGCCGTATGTCAATCTGTACGAACGGATCAAATTCGGCGAACATGCCGCAGCAACAACGCTCGGCGGATTTAAAAAGGCAGATCAGACACAGATCTTCGTTGTGCACAGCACTGATGATCCTGTCGTTGAATTCCAATACGGTTATCAGCTCTACCACGACACTTACGGTGATGACCCCCGATTCCGTTTTGTTCAGTACGAAGATCGCGGACACGATTATCTGCTCTTTTCCGCAGATGCGATGGCATACCGACAGGAAATGGATGCCGGTTATGATATCTACCTTGCAGAAAACGGCTTGGAACGTAATAACGCCTCCCGCGCCGCCTATCGCCGCGACTGTATCGACGATAGCCGTTATTTTGAGATGGATATTACCGTCATGGATCAGGTAACAAAAATGTTTATATCCGCTTGTGAAAATTAAATTAAATTCACAATAATACAAAAAACAGAACCGTTCATTCCCATATCCAGGGTTTGAACGGTTCCTTTAGTTTTCAGAAAACAATAAATCTCTATATCAATTATTCCAGATGGCTTTCTCTCTGCGAACCGATCGGATTCATAATACTGTATCCGACATTGACGAGATGATCCGCAACACGTTCCAGACCGGAAATGAGAGAGGAATAATACGGGCTGACCTCGACGGTACAGTTGCCTTCCGCAAGACGTGCAAAGTGGCTGGAAATCAGTTTTTTCTTCATAACATCGACACCTTCTTCAAGATCAGACAACGCATGCAGACGGCTCTTGTTCCGATTCTTGAACGCATCCTTGGAAATGTCGAACATCTCCATCATATTGTCACGCATTTGCATGATCTCGCCGCGTGCCACCTCGGAGAAGGCAATGTTCTTGCCGACCATTTCCACGCCGATTTCATGGAAATTTACCGCATGGTCACCGATGCGTTCCAGGTCATTGAGCACATGGAAGTACGAGCCGATCAGACGCTCGTCGCTCTGTTCGACATTGACCGACAGTTTGATTAAAAACTTGTTCAGCGCACTGTTGGTAAAGTCGATGATTTCCTCATTTTTGCGAATCTGCGTCTCATATTCAGCAGAACCCGTATCGATGGCGGTAAAGGACAGTCGGATGCTTTCCTCAACCAGGGAAACCATATAGTCCATTTCTTTTTTTACCTGCATCAGCGCAACGGGCGGCGTTTTCAGAAGTCTGTCGTCGACAAACTTCAGCGACTGCGTCTCCCCTGTTGTCTTCTTGTCGCGGATGACCATACAGGAATAATTGACAAGCATATTGACAAACGGAAGCAGCACCGCTGTTGTTGTCACATTGAAAATGACATGGAACAGTGAAACACGCATCTGCAGAGACATCGGATCACTGCCCGGAAAAACAGAAACCAGGAAATTTACAAATACATCCTTCAGAGCAAGGAGCACTGCGGTAAATACCGCTGTACCGACGACATTGAACGTAAAATGAATCAGCGCAACGCGCTTGGAATTGGCATTCGCACCGACCGATGCCAGCAAAGCAGTGACACAGGTACCGATATTGGCACCGAGGACGATAAACAGCGCAAGCTCCAGCGGAAGCACACCCGTACCGACCATCGTAATGACGATACCGGTAGCGGCGGATGAGCTCTGAATGAGCGCGGTAAAAACGACACCGACAAGAATCAGTAAGAACGGACTGTTGATCTTTTGGAAAATACCGGTAAACAACGCTTCCACCAGCGGATTACCGAAAGCCTGCTCACTGCCCATGACCTCCAGACCGACAAAGATCAAACCGAGACCGCAGCAGAGACTACCGGCAATCTTGACCTTTTCCTGCTTGGAAAATCCCATCATGACACCTGCGAACGCAAGCAGATACATGATCATATTGAAATAATCGTTTTTCAGTGCAACCAGAACGCCCGTGATCGTTGTACCGATATTGGCACCCATGATGATCGGCGTCGCCTGCATCAGCGTCATAACGCCCGCATTGACAAGACCGATGACCATGACAGAGGTTGCTGAGGAGCTTTGGATGATCGCTGTCACGCCCGCACCGATACCGACACCGGAAAAGCGGTTATTGCTGATCTTTTCCAGCAGCTTCTTCATACCGCTGCCAGCACTCTTTTCCAGCGCGTCTCCCATAAAATTCATGCCGACGATGAAAACACCGACACCTGCCAGAAGCCAAATGAGGCTCTGCACCAATTGCATAATTTCACCAGCTGATAACATAACAAGAAACCTTTCTTTATAATCGAGGGCAAAACCAATTTACGCCCATTATAATGATTATACCATAGAATCGGTAAA
>JAFYTT010000174.1 GCA_017558715.1 Clostridia bacterium
CATTTATATCGACGCTACCGACCGCTTCCTCGATCTGCTTGCAGGTGTCGCTGAACCGGAAAAGAAGCGCAAGATCATCGACGGCGAATTCATCAAGGTCTTTGATGAAGAAGCTTCCAAGCTGGAAGGCATTTCCTTCCTCGCACAGGGTACGATTTACCCCGACATTCTCGAATCCGACGGTGTCAAGGCGCACCATAACGTCGGCGGTCTGCCCGAAGGCATGCAGTTTGAACTGGTAGAACCCGTTCGCCTGCTCTATAAGGACGAAGTCCGCGTTGTCGGCGAAGCACTCGGTCTGCCGCACGCAATGGTTTACCGTCAGCCGTTCCCCGGTCCCGGTCTCGGTGTCCGCTGCCTCGGCGCAATCACCCGCGACCGTCTCCACGCTCTCCGTGAAGCAGATGCGATCCTCCGCGAAGAATTTGATAACTGCGGTCTCTGCGAAAAGGTCTGGCAGTATTTCATCGCTGTTCCGGATTTCAAGAGCGTCGGTGTCAAGGACGGCAAGCGTTACGAAGGCTGGCCCGCAATCATCCGCGCCGTCAATACCGTTGACGCAATGTCTGCAACGATTGAAGAAATCCCCTATGACGTTCTTCATAAGATTACCGATAGAATTACAAATGAAGTTCCCGGCATCAACCGCGTTCTGTACGATCTGACGCCCAAGCCGATCGGAACGATTGAGTGGGAATAATTTCAGAAGTCGAAAAAAGCCTGTAATATCAAGGTTTTTCAAACAGTCGGAGACGCCTGCGGCAACAATTTGACAACAAAATTTCCATATTCATAAGCAAAGAGCTAACTGATTTCGATTACGTCAGTTAGCTCTTTTTGTATCAGCACATGGTTGTGAAAGAATCTATTCCCTGCTCTGTTCCAGATTCAAACGAAGCATTTACACAAACTGTTTCAAATATTCTTTTGAAGATGCAGCAATCGTTTCGTCTCCGATCTCCAGCGCATAAACGAGATTATCCAGCGCATTATAGATATGGTACGCTTTTTCAAAGATATCAAATTCATCTTTGCGTGCACCGCAATAGCCTTCCAGAAAAGCACCGCGGAACAAGGAATACTCGGACTCGCTGTAGGTCATCTTCATCCAGAACGTAAATCTGGAAATATCCGCCATCCAGTTGTAGCCCATGGCATCGTCCCAGTCGATCAGGACAAGATCACCGGTGTCCTGCACCATCACGTTCTTTTTGGACAAATCACCGTGGCAGAGCACCGGAGGCAGATCGTCGAACCGCTTGAAGGTATTCATCAGAATCTCTTTCATAGTTTGCAGTTCCCCCGCAGTATACACGCCTTTATCTTCCAGACACTCGACGCGATCATCGAACTCATCAACGAAACAGGCATACATACTGTCTTCCCCGCCATCGCCGTTTCCGATGTAACCAAAACCTTTCAGAGGGATACTGTGAATCTCGGACACGAGAGTGGCCAGTTTTTTGTAAAAGGCAGCTTCTTCCGCTTGTGTAAAGGTGATTTTATCAGCGGTAACACCCTCGATTTTCCGCTCGATCAGATACCCGTTCGGATACGCAGGATCGTCACGACAAAAGACAATCAGCTCGGCACAGGGAATCTTGTGCTGACGCAAAACCGCGTTGACAAACTGCAGCTTATCATTTTCCGGCCAATATTGGCTGCGGAACAACTTGAAAATATAGCCTTCGCCATTGGATTCAAACGAATAGACGCTGTTATTCGGCATGTTTTCAAAGGGTTTGAGCATATCCGCGCCATGCTTTAAGTATTTACGGATGATCGTTTCCATATTTTGAACTTCCTTTCCATTGCATATATCAATCAAACCTCTGCACCGCGCCCGGTAAAAGGCACATCACCGTAAAACCGTTCGCGCCTGGTGCAAGCCGCGGAATAGCGTCTGAAATAGTAATAATCATCACCGTAACGGTTGTAGTGATAATCGTACACGGTTCGCTTTTCAAACAGCTTGAATCCACATTTTTCCGCCGCTCTGTAAGAAGCAGGATTGTCCACATCCATGACGACGATGAGGTATTCCACGCCGTATGCCGCACAGAAGTACTCTGCATACGCCTGTGCCGCTTCGGAAGCGTAACCTTTCTTTGTGTATTGCTTCCGCATCATCCAGCCAATTTCATATTCATTCAGCATATGATTTTTCCCGAACGTAATACAGCCCATGACCTCTCCCGTCTCGCGGTTTTCAATGGCGTAACACCGCCGGGTATCGATGTCGTTTTCGGCATCGATGCGAATGAAATCCCGGATAAACGCCAAAACCTCTGCCTCAGTGACGTCGCGCTTCAGAAGATCCGGGCAGTACTCCAATACGTCCGGATCATAAGCGATCTGATACAATGCTGCAACATCATCTTCGCGAAAGGTTCGAACGATCAATCTTTCCGTTTCAATCAACATATTGTTCTCCTATGTATGGAGGGACTATTGGACAGTCACCCTCCCTGTTTTTGTTGTTCTATGATTTTTACGCATTATGCATCACACTCCTTTCCTGAAAATTCTGTTTTCACAGTAAAATGATTATAACATACTTCTGATTTTTTGTCAATGTTATTGCAAAAGCAGGAAGGTTGTGGTATAATAATCGCAACAATTACCATATTTTCACAGGAGGACGAATATCATGATCGATATCATCACTCTCATCAATTCCAAGATCAACGACTTTGTCTGGGGCGTTCCGGCAATGGTTCTGATTCTGGGCGTCGGTCTGTGGCTCAGCTGCCGATCTAAATTTGTCCAGATCACAAAATTCGGAACAGCGATGCGCGCCACAATCGGTCGTATCTTCCGTCGCGAAGACGCACAGGCAGGTGCTGTCACACCGTTCCAGGCTGTCTGTACCGCACTTGCGGCAACGGTCGGTACCGGCAATATCGCGGGTGTCGCAGGTGCCATCGCGCTGGGCGGTCCCGGTGCAGTTCTCTGGATGTGGGTCAGTGCCCTGCTCGGTATGTGTACCAAGTTTGCCGAAGTCACGCTGGCAGTGCACTTCCGTGAACGGAATGTCCACGGGGACTGGGTCGGCGGTCCTATGTATTACATCAAAAACGGTCTGAAAAAACATTGGCATTTCCTCGGATATCTCTATGCGGCACTTGGTGTCCTCACGGTCTTTGGTACCGGCAATGCAACGCAGGTCAACACGATCACGGCATCAATCTCGTTGTCGGTATCCTGATTGCCATCATGGTAGCCATGGTTCTGCTCGGCGGTGTCAAACGTATCGGTCGCTTTACAGAAAAACTCGTTCCTTTCATGGCAGTGCTCTATGTCATCCTCGGTCTGGGCGTCATCGTTCTGAACATCGGTCATGTCCCTGCTGTTCTTGAAAGCATTTTTGTCGGCGCGTTCACACCTGCGGGCTTTACCGGCGGTGTTGTCGGCAGTCTGTTCATCAGTATGCGACGCGGTGTTTCCCGTGGTATCTTCTCCAACGAAGCAGGTCTCGGTACCGGCTCGATTGCCCATGCCGCATCCGATATCAAGTCCCCTGTCGAACAGGGCTACTTCGGTATTTTTGAGGTTTTCTGCGATACAATCATCGTCTGTTCTCTGACTGCATTCACCATCCTGCTCGGCGCACCCGAAATCATCTACGGTGCAACCGCAGGTGCGGAACTGACGATCAGCGGTTTTGTCAACACCTACGGCAGCTGGGTTTCTGTTTTCACCGCCATCGCTCTTTGCTGCTTTGCATTTTCCACCATCATCGGCTGGGGTCTGTACGGTGTCCGCTGTCTGGAATTTATCGTCGGCAGTAAGGCAAATACCATTTTCATGGTACTCTATTCTCTGGTTGCCATTCCCGGTGCAATCCTCAATCTCGACCTCCTGTGGGGAATTGCCGATACCTGCAACGGTTTGATGGCCATTCCGAACCTGATTGCGCTGTTCTTATTGAGCGGAACCCTGGTCAAACTGATCCGTGATTATCACGAAAATCATCAAAACTAATCCAACTACGTTCTTTTTCAAGCGGCTTGGAATTCCGATTCCCGGCCGCTTGTTGATCATGTCAAATGAAAGAAACAAATCCAATGACGATCCATCCTATCCAAACCAATCCGATTCTATGCTCCACCGGTGCAATTATCGGACGTCCCAACGGCAGAGATTTCACACTTCTCGGACCGTGTGCGCAAGCACTTTCCTGCGACGGCTTTGAATTCATGATGTACGACAACTGGTATGAAAAGCAGGACGCACTCCGCCGCTGTATCCTTGCGCTCGGATTATCGATTCCCGTATTCCACGCAGAAAAATCGATCGGTGAATTCATCAGCCGCAATGCAGACGGCGACACCGATACAGCGCTTGCCCGCTTCAAAATCAATTGCATGCTTGCAAAAGACTTCGGTGCAAATCTGCTTGTTCTGCATCTTTGGAACGGCATCCATTCCGACAAAAATATCGCGCACAACATCGCCCTCTATCCGTATCTGCGGGACATTGCCGATCGGTACAACCTGATTCTGACCGTCGAAAACGTTGTCTGCAATCATGCCGATCCGATGACACACCTGCTCGCACTCAAAGATACCTATCCCGATATCGCCTTTACCTTTGATACTAAAATGGCGGCGTTTCACGGACAGCTTCCGCTTCTGTATCAAAAGAAAAACAGACATCTTCTTCAAAATATCCGCCATTTCCATATCAACGATTATGGCGGAGGATATATGGATTGGCAGAATCTCCGTACCTTGCCGATCGCTGCAGGTCATATTGATTTTGCCCCGCTGTTTGCCTATCTGCATGAAAACGACTACTGCGGCGCACTGACCGTGGAAGCAACCGCGTTCGATGAACAGGGTGTCATCCACCACGACATACTCAACAATAGCTTTGAAATCATCCGAAACCACATCCGGACAACAATGGAGGAAACAAAACCATGACCGCTGATATCCGCGTCATCAACGAATTTCTGGAATCTCTGACACAGCATCCCGCCGGCCCCGACGAAGTACGCTTTGGGGATACGCTTTTTTACGACTGGGATGCATCGATTCCGTACGAATCCGATCTCTATGCCGTTGAGATTGAAAAGGATCCCGACCGCGATTTTGTCATTCTGAACTTTGCCGACATTCAGTGCCACGACGGCGAAGCGTTCTCCGAGGTCGGAGAATTTGCAGAGGAAACCATGGATAAGCTCATCCGCAAGACCAAACCCGATCTGATCACGCTGTCAGGCGACAATGCCTTTGATGCATTTGCTTATCTGCGCCTGATCCGTTTTATCGATAGTTACGGCATTCCGTGGGCTGCTGTCATGGGCAATGCCGATCATACAGGACTCGTCAGCGAATTCTGGGGTGCATATCAGCTTGCAGAAGCGAAAAACAGCCTCTTTGATTACGGTCCGCGCGGCATGGGCTACGGCAACTATATCATCAACATCACCGAACACGGCAAACCGATCCACTCGCTGTTCATGATGGATACCCACCACGAGGAGGAAATGCAGGCGGGCAGCTACGATCATCTGTATGACAACCAGA
Source organism: Clostridia bacterium (assembly GCA_017558715.1). Classification (GTDB taxonomy): domain Bacteria; phylum Bacillota; class Clostridia; order Oscillospirales; family CAG-272; genus RGIG3925. Next base: position 5,535 of record JAFYTT010000174.1, read on the forward strand.
TTGCGTGGTATCAGTGGGCAGTCAAGGGCATTGCCGCTGAGGTCGGTCACACCGTTGAGAGCACTGTCATCATGCACATTCCCGTACCCGAATACAAGAACGCATGGCAGAGCGTATACAACGCAGAAAGCAAAACACTGCGTGCGCCGTACTGCAATCATGCCTTCTGCCGCGTACAGGAATCCATGGGATATCCCGTGTTCAACAACGGCTTCTTCTCGGTCTGTAAGTCCCTTGGAAGCACCAAAAATATGCTCTGCGGACACGATCATGTCAACTGCTTTTCCATCGAATATGAGGGAATTACGCTGTCCTACGCACTCAAAACCGGCTACGGCTGTTACTGGAAGCCCGATACCCACGGCGGCACAACGCTGACCGTTTCCACCGACGGTCATGTGAAAACCGAACATCACTACATTGACCCAACCGAATCCAACGTCAAAAAGTTCGTACTCGAATATTTCGGCATCAACCGTTATGGAGATACCGTTGTTCCGAAATTTCCCGATTTCCCGCACAGCGATAAGATCTGACCCGGATGACTTTATACGGCAGATATTCCAAAGAAAAACAGCAAAAGCCCTTGCTTTTCCACCGCGTCTGTGGTATAATACGGTACATTCATCGATTCATTGTCAAAATAACAAGCGGAGGTTTCTCCCATGCAGTTTTTTTCGCAAATTTTATACTCCTCACCCCTGGAATTTCAGACCATATTTTTCCGACTGCTGCTGTCGACCATCCTGTCGGGCATCATCGGTTTTGAACGCGGGTTCCGTGGGCGTGCAGCCGGTCTGCGTACCCATATTCTCGTCGGCATCGGCGCAACGCTGATCGTCATGACCGGTATGTACGGTGTCGTGAATCTCGGCTATGCTGCCGACCCGATGCGTATGGCGGCACAGGTCATTTCAGGCATCGGTTTTCTCGGTGCAGGCACGATTCTGATCCGCGGTAAGACCATGGTTACGGGCTTAACAACCGCCGCTGGACTCTGGGCAACGGCTGCCATCGGCATTGCTGTCGGTGTCGGTTTTTATGCAGCTGCCGTCATCACGGCTGTCATCTCTCTGTTCACTTTTATTTGTCTGACAACCTTTGAACGCGGCGGTACGTACGGCAAATATAATATCCGTATTTACATCGAGTGCATCGATGCCTCCTCTCTCAACAAGCTGGTTGATACCCTGTCCTCCGATGAATTTGAACTGCGCGAATTTGAGATCATTCCCGCACGTTCCGGCATTTCCAATCACATCGGCATTGTCGCCATGGTCATCATGCACAACCAGAACGACAAAAAAGAACGGCTTGAAAAAATCGCCGCTCTGGATTCCGTATTCATTGCGATTGAATCGGTCTGAACCAATACCCACAAAACAGAAATGACCTGCCATAAGCGGAAAACTTACGGCAGGTCGTCTTTTTCTTTTCAGAACAGATAGGATTCCGTCAGTGCAGTATCTCCCGTCGCTGCCCATTCGCACGCACGGACAAAGATCTGCCGCACTTGCTTTGGCTTCCACGAGAGCATTGTGTCTTCACCAATGCCGTGTCCTGTGTAGAACGGCCATACATGCCCGAGAAGCAGATTCAGCGTTCTGCCCTGCCCGTACTGTCCAATCGCTACCATCGGCTCCCACGCGCCCGTACCGTGCAGTCCGTGGCGGGAAATGACATCAGGGTCGGAATACGCCGACGCAAGAACCCGAAGCGCAACACCGTGCACGTTGGAACAGGTACAGAACACTTCGTCGCGCGTAACAAAATCACAAAGACCGCGTGTCACAGGATGGTCGCTGTCATCGATGCGGACTTTGGCATCCGCATAGTCGCCGTGTCTGGTCGGCTCACGCCACATCAGTCCCGCCATCTTTTCCACTTCTGCCCATGGCTTCATGCCAACCTCTGCCCAATAACACGGATGATCACCGTGCAAAAAGACAAAGCCGGCACCGCGCGCAACGGCTTCCTCAAGCAAAACCTGTTCTTCCTTGATATTGAAACGGTAATTGCCGCAGTTGAAAACAAAGACGTCTGCCTCAGATATCTTCCCCGACGCGAAGTAATCGTCGAATGTGATATCCGACAGCCGCGGTTCATCACAGACACAGGTGATATCAAACGCATCGGTTTTCTCAAGCAATCCGATCAGAAATTCCGCAACGCGGTGGACATCGTGACCGCCCCAGTGCACATCCCCCAGAAGATAATGCAGACGGATTTTATTCGTATCATTCATTATGTTTACCTCATCGAAATTGTTCCATCGGAAGCCATGTATCGGGAACGGTTCTCGCCGTCCGTGCTGCGTCGATCAGTGCAAGCACCTCAAGCGTTTCCTGCTCACTTACAGGCGAAACTCCGGTCATAAAGAAATCGAGAATGGCTTTCATCGTCGGAATGTAAAAGTTTTCACTTGCAAGTCGCGCACCGTTCGTACCGTCTGACACCATGAAATTAAACTCTGCCCACGGATTCGGTGTCTGCAAAAAACTCGCCATACGCCCGTTTCCGTAATCGATCATCAGCTGCGTAACATTGTCTCCGGCTTCAAACGCCTTGACGCGGACAGCACCGATGCCCATCAGCGCAACAATCGGTTCAAACTGATGCACCGCGTAATTGTCAAGCGAATGTGGTCCGACCGTCGACACAAAGCGCGGCTTCTCATGCTCTGCCCGATACGCGGTGATGCTCGGACAGTACCGCTGTGCGGAAGTGGAAAAGACAGGGGTACTGTGTTCTCTTGCAATTTCAAACAGTCGCTTGCCCGACGACACGTCATGTGCAAAGGTTTTGTCAACAAAGGTCGGCTTTCCGCTCTGCAGAGGCGGTACGGCGATTTTACTGTGAAGACGGGCATCATCCGCGCCAATGACCATAATCGCGTCTACAGCGTCCAGAAACGCCGCAGGGTCGGTATGACGGTGAATATTCCGTTCCAGGCACCAGTCTTCCGTCGTAATACCGCCCGGAGCATCCGTGTATGCAAACGCATCGGTCACCGCCGCGTCGAAGCCATATTCGGCGATTGCCTGACGCAAAAATTCCGGGTAGTAGTTAGCATGCCAATTGTCAAGGTATTCATCCCAAAAACCGATTTTCAGCATGGTCAATTCTCCTTCGGCGTATGGATTTCTTCCTCATAACGAATGGAATACGCAATTCTCGTCTGCCGTGCGTAGTAGCGATCTGCCGCCATCAGCGCGATTGCCGCAACACAGCGCAGCTCGGCAAGCTCCCCCTCTGTCTTCTTGCCGAAAGTATCAGAAAACGTACCGCCTTCTTCTTTCAGCTCATGCATGATCTCATCAAGCAGACTCATATAATCTGATCGGTTCATAAACTGCATCTCCCCAAATTTGTAATATAACTGTATAGATAACTGTCATGATAAGCGCCGCCATAAAAACGGTATGCACGCAGGGTACCCTCACAGGCAAATCCATTGTTTTCCAGAATCCGCTGTCCTGCAATGTTTTCCACATCCGTGTCGGCTTCGATACGCGCAATGGGATAATTTTCGCAGAGATAATCCCGCAGCATACCGAGTACCGCAGTACCGATTCCGGCACCGCGATTATCGGGGAGAAGAATCAGCCCAACCCGGACAAGCCCTTCCCTGACGAACGTAATCTGCGCAAGTCCCACAGCTTCACCCTGATCTTCCACCAGCAGAATCCCGCCATCCGCCGACCAGAAGCCGTCTTCCTGATAGGCATTGAGCAGCGCGTTCTGTGATGTAAAACGGAATCCCTGATATGTTCCGTACACCACAGGCGAGGAACAGAAAGATACAAATTCCAGATCTGTGTCCTCGATACAGCGGATGCAAATATCACCGTGTTCCAACATGATTTCACTCCTCTCCATTCTTTTTTTCCATAATACCAAACTTAGTCAAAATCAACTGTGCCGCTTCATCGGGTGACAAATTGGTATTGTCGAGCTTCAGATAGTGCTCAAACGGAAGCTCCTCCCCGTCATAGGAGTTCAGACGGTACTTCTCGCTCGTCCGCCGCATCTCCGCCTCACTCCATGCAAGATCGCGTTTCGATTCCTTGTGCTGCAGTCGGTTTTCACTTTTGTTCCGTTCCAACCGTACATCAAAATCAGCACAAAGCTCCACCACATAGCAGTCAGCGCCGTTTGACTCGAACAAATCGATCAACTTATGCAGATAATCAAATTCACTCTGCATATCAAACGCGCACATATAAGTAAAGATCAACCCCGGAAAATCGCCTTTTGCGAACAGTTCAAACACAGTTTGACGAATTGTTTCATTTAAGATGCCCCATTCCGGTTCTCCATGAGAAAAGAGCTTGCGCGCCAGTTCAATGGACATATGATTATGGAACAAACGAAGATCCGTTTTCTGTGCAAGCGCCTGTCCGACTGTCATTTTTCCGACAGCATGAGGACCTAGGAGAATCATCAATGTCTTTGACATTTTATACTCCTTTCAAATCGACAACAAAAATTTCTTCCACAGGGAATGATATTTTGACAAGACCGATTGCTGTGAATGTTCCGTTGATCTTTTCAAACTCACGCAGCACCAAATCGCACGCGCGATAATAGGATTCATCTGCATCGTCTTTCATCAGTGCAATCCCGCAATGCGGAACCCAACGATCCGGTAAATACCATCCCCATCCCCGTGTGTCAAAATCACGCAGCGAATCATGGAGTTCTCGCTGCATCTGATACATGGCGCTTGTCATAATCGGAGACGCAAAAATGGTTTTTGTGTCGGTAAACATTCCCAATGAGCCGATATATGCAGGCAGTATTGGCTGTTTTTCCGCAAACAGTTTCAATCTTTGGACACAAACTTGTTCATCGACATCGTTAAAACAGGCTAACGTGATGTGAGGTCTTGTTTTCCATTCAAGGTATTTGGTGCTGAGTTTTTCCTCTGCAATTCTTTCGGCATAACGGAATAGTTTCTTTTCCATTTCTTCATCAAAAAATAATTCAATCGCATATTGCATGAAATTTCACCTCGATTCATGTACGGAATATTGATATAAAAAACGGCACAAATCGAATTTGCTCCGACTTGTACCGTATGTATCCAAATTCTGATTCACCGCAGATGCTCTGCACCTTTTGTTACGAAATCAGGGTACGACAATACAAGCCCGACTGATCCAAATACATGGTATCCATGGCGTGCTTCGCGGTAATATTCATAGTATGAATGATATCCCGATGTAACATTGTCGTCATTCTCCTTAAATTTTTAACAATTATAACATACTTTTTCATTACAGTCAAGATATCAAACAAAATTTCCGAAAAAACTCTTGCACTTTCCCAAAAGATATGTTACAATAATAACCGTACAAACAAACGGAAGGCAGGTATTGTTATGACGGAAACACTACAGGCACCACTGCGGGATATGAGCGACATCAAAATATTCATTCTGTTCCTCATGGACGGAATCGGTCGCCCGCTTGACTTTATTGAAATCAATGATATCGTCATTCAGAACGGTGTTGTCCGCCCGTTTGACTTCTGCGTTGCATTCCCCGATCTTCTGGAAACGGGACATATCCGTATGGAAACATCATCTTCCGAAGAACTTTACTCCGTTACCGACATCGGTCGTGAGGCAGCACACAGCCTCGGCGGCAAGATTCTCCACACGACCATGGATAAAGCACTGCAAAATGCGATTCTCTTACTGAATCTCCGCAAAACCGATTCCGGTTACCGCTATTCGATTGAAGCGCTTCCGAATGGCAAATTCCTGTTCCATCTCTATTATTCGGAAAACGGTTCCGATACTATCACACTCTCCGTTGTCACTGAAAGTGCCAAAGAAGCGGAAAACATGGAAATCGAATTTGAACAGCACCCGGAGCTGTTCCGCCGGGCACTCCTGTCACTTCTGACCAACAGCGCCGCACCGATTGACGAATACGAACCGTATCGTCTGATTCCGTAAAAAATTGGGGTTATCATCTGTGATCCTGCGGATGATAACCCTGTTTCTTTATTGGCGGAACAAAAGTGCTCCGAAATATGTGACGGTATCCGCACCGTTGATGTATCGGATTCCCGCATGTTTTGCAAGTTCGCTGACAACAAATCCGTAGCCTTCAATCGAATGGTACAGCCGTGACGGATACCGACAAGGGGAGGAAGGATACGTACACGTTTCACACCGACCGCAGCCTTCATTGGACAGAAGCAGGTAATCCGTCAGCCGTTCATCGATCTTTTCCGCGAAAACATCCACCGTCTTCTTGAACGCATGCAGTCCTTCTGTCATTCCTTCAAAATCAAAGGAATCCTCAAGGTCGTATTTCCCGGAAAACAACAACATCGTATTGTATTGTTCGATTCGACATTGACAGTCATGGAGCGTACCTACAGCGGGCGGACATGCCCATGTTTTCCCGTAATTTCGGCAGGTATTCTGCTCGCAAATTTTTCTTACCTCGGGATAATACCGCAGCTGCTCCATATTCAAAAATCCGGCTTCCCAAAAGCCAACGGATTTTGCAAGATTGAAAAGCTCTTCTCTTAAGTGTTCCATCAAACATCTCCTGCACTGAAATCTCTGATAAAAGAAAAATCCGCCTTACACAAGACGGATTTCGGTGGGGTGAGTAATGGGGTTCGAACCCACGACCTCCAGGGCCACAACCTGGCGCTCTAACCAACTGAGCTATACCCACCATATGGCGCACCCTGGGAGACTCGAACTCTCGACCTACTGCTTAGAAGGCAGTTGCTCTATCCAGCTGAGCTAAGGGTGCAATTTGTATATCATCCTGTTTGCTGAAGGAACAAGATGATGTATGGAGCGGGTGATGGGAATCGAACCCACGCGACCAGCTTGGAAGGCTGGAATTCTACCATTGAACTACACCCGCATGTCGGAGTTCGTACGCAGTGCTTTCTCTCGACTGCCTTTATATTATACCACGGAATCCTGATTTTGTCAATAGGTTTTTGAAAGTTTTTTATTTTTATATTTTTCTTGACGAAATCGGGAATCTATGCTATACTCTATGAGAAGAACACCCGCGAAAGGAGCATCTATGACACCGTATGAACTCATGATTCGAGCCAATCGATATCTGATCTGCGGCTCGAAACCGGCGTTGACCTATGCACAAAAGACATATATCACCGCACGTCTGCTCTCTGCACGATCCTCAGCGGAAGATTGCACTCGCTTTTATCGCGGTGTCCGCTATCCCGAGAATCGCGATTCTGCCGGACGGCGTATGTACCCCGAATTGTTTATTCCGCCATATCAGGACGGAAAAAAATACCGCTCAATACTCGGTCAGCTAC
>JAFYTT010000175.1 GCA_017558715.1 Clostridia bacterium
CGGGAGCAAGCCCCCGCCCTACGCGGATTTGGACGCGTCTGTGTCAACCGTAAGCATCATCAAATCTTTCAATTGACAACATTTCCCTCGCTTATTTTTTATCAAAATGCCCGATAATCTTATCCGCCAATGCGGGAGAAATCCCCGGGACTTCGCATAATTCGTCTTTGGATGCTGCTTTTACAGCGGAGAGCGACTTAAAGTGCGCAAGCAATGCCTTTGCCTTTGCCGCACCGATACCGTCGATTGTTTCCAGAGAGGATGTCTTCAACGTCTTGTTCTTCGCGCCCATCATACGGGAAACGGTATAGCGGTGAACCTCTTCCTGAATTTTGTAGATATAAACGAACACCGACTGCTCGCGCGCGATGTTGATTTCATGCTCACCGTCGGTCAGTGCACGGGTCTTGTGAAACTCGTCCTTGACCATGCCGAGCACGGGAATGTCAAGTCCCAGCTCGTCCATCAGCTCCTGTACGGTGGAAACATGTCCCTTGCCGCCGTCGAGCAGAATCAGATCGGGCGGTGTTTCACCAAAACCGGAACCTGTCGGATTGAGAATATGATCAAGCCGTCGGCGTAAGGCTTCCTTCATCGATGCATAGTCATCGGGGGCACCCATGGTATCGCGGATCGTAAAGGTACGGTAATCCTTTTTGATGAATTTGCCGTTTTCGCAGACGATCATACCGGCTGTGATATGTTCAGATCCAAGATTGGAGATATCGTATGCTTCGATGCGCTCGGGAATGACCTCGAGTCCCAGCATCGATGTGAGCTTGATGAGCGTTTTTGCGTCGCGTTCCGATTCGTGGCGGTACTGCTTTGCGTTCTGCTCGGCGTTGTCGGATGCCATTTCGCACAGCTTCCGTCCGTCACCGCGCTCTGGAATGCGAACCGTGATCTTCCGTCCCGCTTTTTCCGATAAGAACGATGCAAGCGTGGAAAGCTCCTCTTCTCCCGGATCAAATCCGAGCAGCACTTCCCTTGGGATAAACTCGCGCATCGTATAGAACTCCGACAGAAATGCGGAGAGATTTTCGTCCTCCATGATCTGGTCAGCACCAAAGCAGAAGTGTTCGGAGTCAATGAGACAGCCGCCGCGGACATAGAAGATCGCAATGCAGGCGCACGTATCACCGCGGTAAATACCGATGATATCCTGCTCTGCATCGGGGGATGCAACGACCTTTTGCTTCTGCCATAGCTTGGACAGGCTTTCGATGCGGTCACGGTAGATCGCCGCTGCTTCAAATTCCAGATTTTCTGCGGCGTTTTCCATCTTTTCGGTCAGAGAACGCTTGACGTCCTCAAAGGAGCCGCGCAGCATCGATGTGATATCGCGGAAAATTTCGCGGTACTGTTCCGAGGAAACCTTGCCGGTACACGGAGCGACACACTGACCGATCTGGGCATAGATGCACGGACGTGTTTTGCCGATGTCGCGCGGAAAGGATTTCTTGCAGGCTGCAATCCCGAACGATTTGCGGATGGTCACAAGGATTTTTGCAACCGCCTGTGCGCTGGAATACGGACCGAAGTACCGTGCGCCGTCTGCTGTCCGTTTGCGCACCATCGTGACCGTCGGATATGCATCGTTCATCGTCACGCGGATGTAGGGATAGTTTTTATCGTCCTTCAGACGGATGTTGTATTTTGGGGTGTGCAGTTTGATTAAGCTGTTTTCCAATGTCAATGCTTCCATTTCCGAGTCGCAGAGGATGTATTCAAAGTCCTCGACATTGGATACCATGCGCGCGGTTTTCGGAGTGTGTGCGGCGCGTTCGTGGAAATACTGCGAGACGCGGTTTTTCAGCACCTTGGACTTGCCGACATAGATCACCTTATCGTGCTTGTCGCGCATGATATAAACACCGGGTGAGAACGGCAGCTGATTCGCTTTTTCGCGCAGGCGGGCAAGGCGGGGTTCCTCTGCGGTCAGCGCCGCCGGCGACGGAATATATTCAGTTTCAAGCTCCATGAAAACACCCCCGATCAAAAACAAAAAGAGCGGCATGCGCTGCAACCGTTACCGGCAGATCTGCGCATAACCCGCTCTCCGATGTATCTCATTGAAAGTAAAGCAAATGACCGAATCAACTCGGAATCAATCGTTGAAACCGTTGACAACCAGATCTTCGATGCCGTTGAGTGCTTCAACTTCGTCCGCACCGTCAGCGATCAGGGTGATGGTCATATCCTTGGTGATACCGAGGGACAGGACACCGAGGAG
>JAFYTT010000176.1 GCA_017558715.1 Clostridia bacterium
CATGCGTTCCATTCATCAAACGAGATCTTGACATTCATTGCACCAAGCTGCTGCCGCATTGCGTGGATGCAGTCCGCATTCGCCGTGTGAGCCGCTCCGACAAAAGCGCTGTATTCCTGCTCGCGTACCGATGCATCCATATAGCACGGGAACGGCGTATAACGATGCAGGGACACCATCGATACAATATCGGAAAGTGCCTTGGCAGAACCGTCAACCCATCCCTGATTCGGATACGGTCCTGAGGAACAGAGCGTCAGATCGGGTGTGACCCGCAGCATCTGCAGCGCATGCTCACGAACGACCTTCGCGTAGGTTTCCGCCGTATTGGCACCCTCCATATGACCGTAGCCCGCTTCATTGCCGAGTGACCAGAACTGTACATTATAAGGCTTCTCATAGCCGCGCTCGATGCGCAGCTTACCGTATGCCGTGTTCTCGTCACCGTTGCAGTATTCGACCCACTGCGCCGATTCTTCCGGTGTACACCATGTCGGATTCAGCGTGATAAACGGTTCCGCACCGATCTCGCGGCACAGCGCCACAAAGTCGTCGGTGTTGATATCATGGTAATCGTAGCCCGTGGTATGCGGCTGAGTTTCGATCCCCAAATATGACTGCAAGGGAGAGCGCATGTTTCTGGGCAGCAGACCGTCCTTCCAATAATATTCACCCGCAAAGTTGCCGCCCGGCCAGCGCAGAACACGAATGCCAAGCTCCTTCATCCGATCGATGACATCCCAGCGCATACCGTGGAAATTGTCTTTCGGCATCAGGGAAACCGCGCCGATCATCAGCGTTTCCGCATTGGAAAAGGTAATTTCCAGGCGTGCTTCAAAGTCCTCGCACCCGGTATACAGGATGACCGACTGTTCCTCATAGTCCCCTGCATGAACGGTCAGAATTTTGCTGTCGTAGACATTGCGGTCCCGGTCTGTCAGCGCAACAGTCACTTCCATTTCCCGTGTTGCCTTCATTGCAATCTCAAAGGTATGGTCGGTATCGCCGCGCAGATAAATGTCTTTCTGTCCGAAGCCGACGGTTCCGGGCTCATAGTTGGTGATATACTGAGCATTTCTCTCATGGCTTCTCGTCATTTTGTAGCCTTCCGCATGACGGGTATAGGAACTGCCGTGAGACCAGAATTCAAATTTGGTTCCAAAATGGAAGAATGCGCTTCCGATGGGATACCATTCATGTGCACAGCCGTATCGATCGGAATGACCGATAAATTTGCGGTTGCGGAGCAGCTCGGCAGACAGACCGCCATTGATGCAGCCTCTCGTATGCTCCAGATTGTCACCGAACAGAAGCGGCGAGATGTACTGCGCAGAATCCAGATCAAATGTAACTTCGACATCCTGATGCGCATGCTCCATACCGCCCGACATCGCCCCGTCGGATGCAGTATTATCGGAAAAGCTTGCACATTGCGATTTGAGGACCTGTGTATTGCTGTTGATGATATCGGAGATGCTGCACCCGAACAGCACTGACATGTTTTTCAGAATTTCAATGTCGGGACAGGCAGCACCGCGTTCCCATTTGGAAACAGCCTTGTCTGTTACTCGCAGATATTCTCCGAGTGCGCGCTGTGACATATTCAGCTTTTTTCTTGCGGCGTGGATAAAATCGCCGGTTTTTTGCATATCCATATACATTTCCTCCGTGGATTGTATTTGTTTGATCTTATTATATCACAATCCTGCACAAATGGGTATCTACTATTGGTTTACATTGACGGTTTTTCCGAAGTTTTTGCATACATTGGCATCTACCGTTGGTTTACAATGTTGGCTTTATCATTCGTTTGAATGTATACGATTATCTCACTGCTTCAAAATTCTATAGGAACTTTTTCAAAGGCTATATATAAGCTCATTATTGTTTCAAAGTATTTTCCCTGTTATCCCAATAATTTTCCTGTTCTCCTCCCGTATCAATCTCTTAATCTTTTCTTCCAAAGTCACCTTCGTCGTCTCACTGAAATGCACATGAACCACATAAGTGGTATTCCCAATCACCATACAAAAGCAAGAATGTCGGTTCTCAATCTGATTATTCTGTTCCATTTACAAACCTCCAAAATCCAACAGGGGATAGGCTCGGTATCATTACCGCTCCATATCCCCTGTTCTCTTTCTCTTTGGTCGCTGCGTCTTCTGCTGTTCCATCAGATCATCTTCTTTCTCTTATCAATCGGAAGTTTCAATACTGTGGAACAGAAAATGTATCTTTTCCACCTGTTTGTTGATATGCCAATGTCCGCAGACGGTTTACCTTGACAAATCCTGCGGCATATGGTATGATATTTGAAATCAAGTCCGAGACTGAGGCCCCTATCGAGATCGACATAACCGTCTCCGCCGCTTCCCTCACTGCCGAGCACGAGCAGATCCAGAAGTGCAAGGGGCAGATCAGCATCGAAAAGTAAAGGAGGAGATTCCCTATGGA
>JAFYTT010000021.1 GCA_017558715.1 Clostridia bacterium
CTTTGACGATCAGATGCGGCGAACGGCACACGCGCTTGCCGATGCGGTTCTGTATATGAAATTCATTCAGGGCATTCCGATCATCGGTGCGGCAGGCGGTATTTCCGATGCGGTCTGTGTATCGCAGATCGGTACGTATGCGGCGTATAAGTATGAGAGAAGACGGCTTATGACCCCAAAAAACGAAAGTGAGGATCACGTATGACCAACCGTGACAAATTCGGATATCAGCCGATTCCGCTGTGCGATGGACATATTCACATCACGTTCGCACATCCCGTCGACACGACTGTAAAAATTCTCGATGATACAATGACATGGTATGACTGTGAGCGCATTGCGATTCTCGGTCTTCAGCAGGATTCCAAAAACACCGCCGATCCCGGCAACAATCTGAAAGCACTGTACTGCAAATCCCGGCTGAACGAGACATACCCCGACAGACGCGTGTATGCATTCAGCGGCATCTATCATTACTACGATGAACGTGATACAGCAGAAGGCTATCTTGCGCAGGCAAAAGCACTGTGGGGAATGGGCTTTGACGGCGTGAAGATTCTGGACGGCAAGCCAAAAATGCGCAAAAACCTCGGACGGCGGCTCGATGATCCGATCTTCGATCCGTTTTACGCCTATTTGCAGGAGCACGACATTCCCGTGACGATGCATCTCGGCGATCCGCCCGAATTCTGGGACATCAATAAGATCTCCGAATACGCCCTCAAGGTTGGCTGGTACTGCGACGAGACCTACCCGACACTGGAGGAACTGCGCCGGGAGGTCCTCAGCATTCTCGAAAAATTCCCGCGTCTGCGGCTGACAATGGCGCATTTCTTCTTTTTATCGCAGGATCTCGAGGCTTGCTCCGATCTGTTTGAGCATTATCCGACGCTCTGCTTTGATCTGACTCCGGGCGGCGAAATGTTTGAAAATTTCTCCAAGCGCCCCGAAGACTGGCGAGCGTTCTTTTGCCGTTATGCCGACCGCATTTCTCTCGGTACCGATACCTACAACTATGCGCTTCATGACACGCTTGCCGATTACGGAAACGGTGCAGATCTTGCCCGTACCAATCTTGTCCGCAAATATTTGGAATGGACAGAGTCGTGTGCGCACCCGTGGTACGGGACACTGATTCCGTTCGGTCTGGATGACGACACGCTCACCAAAATCTATCGCGGAAACTTCCTCCGTCGTCTGGGACCGGCACGTCCTGTCAACTGCGGTGCGGCTGCATATGCTGCGTTGAACATCCTCAACGCCTTCGATCATGGCGCGCTGTGCTGTGAAGATGACGAGCGTACGGCACTGGAGTATGAAAATCTGCAGGTAATAAAAGCTTATTTTGAAAATAAGGAGTAACCAATATGGACAGCAAAGCATGGTTCAAGCAGGCAAAATACGGCATGATGATCCACTGGGGTCTTTATTCCCTGCCCGCAGGCGAATGGAAGGGACAGCGCATGGAGGACATCGGTGAATGGGCACAGCAATTCTTCCGTATTCCGAATGCCGAATACCATAAGCTGGCGTCGGTCTTCAATCCGATTCTGTTTGATGCAGAGGAATGGGTCAAGCTTGCCAAGGATGCCGGCATGAACTACATGGTCTTCACGGCAAAACATCACGAGGGCTTTGCGATGTACCACTCCAAGGCTTCAAAGTTCAACATCGTCGATGCGA
>JAFYTT010000177.1 GCA_017558715.1 Clostridia bacterium
AGCGAGAGAAAATCCCGCATCAGTTCGTTTTCCATCTCTAATTGCTTGATGCGTGCATCCTTACGAGTCAGCTTGTAGCGCAGATCGGCAAGCTTGTCTTCTTCAGTTACAATGCTATCCTTTGCTGGTCTGCCGTTCTTCTTAATGGCTATTCCTGCGGCTATTTTTTCTTGTCGGCGATTGTAGTTGGTGATGAAATTCTCCATCTGTTTTATACTGAATCCAATTTCTCACATATTTCTCGTCTTGTTTTTCCTTGCGCTCTTAATTCCAATATTTCTTTTTCATAATTCTGTATGTGTCGATATCCTCTGGGCATAAAAAATTCCTCCTATGGTAGATATATCTATTCTACCATAGGAGGCTCTTTTTTTCAATTGTCCGTTTTTAACGGACTTGTGCAATCAACAGCTCTTTTGTCAGATTGAAATCGGTTTATTTGCGCAAAATACGGTCAAGTACCGCATCGGTATGGGCATACATCGCGGCAAGTGCCTCTGCACTCATGTCAGAGTGTGCATTCCAGGTCTTCTCGGCAAGGGCGGGAATCCGCTCACGGATCAGCGCAAACTCGGCTCTGCACGCCTCCTCATTGGACGACATTCCGACAAGCTGATCGCCCCACGCACAGATTTGTCCGCCGAGAACGGGCGCTGTGTCGGGGACAACGATATCCTGCTTGGAGGCAATGGACTTTTCCCACCAGTGCTGCCAGCGGTAGATATCCCAGTTAAGAATCTCACCGGGTGTCCAATGCGTGTTCGGTGTGCAGATATAAAGCGGCTTCCACGAGCAGTTGATCAGCGTAAATCCGCCCGCCAGAAGCTCGGGCGCAAGCTGGTAATAGGACTCCCATGCGATGACAAGAACATCCTTGGAAATCAGATGGTTGTACTCCTTGGAAAAGCCTTCCCAGATGACAGGTGTGACGCCCTTGGAGAGAACATAATCGGTCATTCTCTGCAGATAATGCGCATACAGTGCGTGAACATCGGGCAAATTGTGTGCTTCACGGTATGCACGGCATCCCTCACAGTCATCCCAGCGTGCAATTGCCGCTTCATCACCGCCCAAATGCAGATAGCGGGCATCGGGGAACACGGCAAGGATTTCGTCAATCAGCGTTTCGAGTGCCGAAAATGTCTTTTCTTCCGCACACATAATGCCGTGCGAGCCGAAGATATCGGGGTACGCCGCATTGAAGCAGGCACAATGCCCGGGCAGATCGAGTTCCGGAACGAGCAGGACACCGCGTTCTTTTGCATAGGTATCGAGCGCAATCAACGCTTCCTTGGAATAACAGCGATTTTCCGTGCGGAGCTTCGGATAGGCGTCCGTCGGGAAGGTAAAGCTCTGGTCATCGGTAAAATGCAGCTGCAGTCGGCTGATCTTGTAGAGATAGCAAAGATCAATCGCATCATAAAGATATGTAATCGGATGCCACTTGCGCGCAAGGTCGACCATCAGACCACGCCATGTGCCGTCGGGCGCATCTTCCACATGCATTTCGGGAACAAGCAGACCATCTTCGCCAGCCTCCACAGACAGAACAAGTGCGGCAAACGCGTAGTTCAGGGCTGCGGCGTTCTTTGTGTGTATCGTTACACCGCCGTCGTTTGCGTCAATGACATACGCGTTTTCTCCAAGTGCAGCATCACAGATGCAGACAATTCCCGCATCCTCACGCTTGTCCGCGCGGGAAAGAAAACGGGAAAAGACACGGTCAAAATAATCGGATGCCGCCATCATGGCAGCTTTTTCGGAGCCGTCAAAGCCTTCACAGTAATAGGTCGGCATCAGAGTACGAATCGTATCTCCATACTGAACGGTTTTCGGGGACGGCAGGATCTTGTGTTTCATCAGAAGGTACCTCCATTGTTATAAGCCGTAAACAGTTTATCATAATTTTCCTTGATTTCGGACAACGATGCGGTTGTCTCATAGTTGAACACACCGTGATAACCGACCGCCTCAAACGCGGCAAGCAATGCCATCCAGTCAATCTTGCCCTCACCCGGCAGCCAATGACGTTCATCGGCATAATCATGGTCGGAAATATGCGTCGTCAGAATTCGTGCTCCCAGCGCACGGACGGCACTCTCGGATGTTTCCTTGAGAAAATGGTTGACATCGACACACGCGCCGACACCTGCGGGAATCGCATCAATGATGGCAATTCCTTCTGCCGCCGTGTTGAACAGACAGGTACGCGGCAAGGATTCAACAGCGATCGGTGTTTTGGTCCATGCGGTCATCTGCACAAGCGAATCGTGAAGTGCCGCAAGCTGGGTCGGACGGATATCATCGGAGATCGGTTCAAAACTGCCGTGAATGATGTAGCAGTTCGGATGATAGGCATCAATGACAGGCAAAATTTCACGGATGTTCGCTAATGCTTCCGCGCGGACAGCCTCATCGTGATGCGCAAAATTCCAGTGATTACCGAATGAAATATGGACACCGTTGAAGAAAAGCCCCGAGGACTTGACCATTTCCAGTCCATCGACAAGTCCTTTCATAGCTTCAATTTCTTTGTCGCGTTGCGGCCAGAAGGCACAGAGATCAAGATCCATCGCATCAAAGCCAAGTGCTTTGGCTTCTTTTAACTTGTCCGCAAAGCCTTCGCGGAACAGAGAAAGTGAGGTACCGAGACGAAGTTGATACATAACCGTTGATTCCTTTCTGTTCGGTCAGAGTTTTAAGATCAGATTGCACAGCACCACAGCCACGGGAATCGTGAACATCGAAAGTGCCGTTGACATCCCGACGGTTTTCGATGCATAATCGGGACGCATATCGTAGATTTCCGAGAACATCGCGGTGACAGCCGCCGTCGGCAGGCTTGCCATGACCGTAAAAAAGATGACATAGTCATCAGACATTCCGCAGAAGTGGTAGATCAGCGCTATGACACATGGCGCAATCAGAAGCCGCAGGAACGAAAATATGTAAAGCTGCACATCGCAGAAGATTTTTTTCAAAGGAAGACGAGAAAGATTGGCACCGATGACAAGCAGGACAACAGGGGTACAGATATTGTTCATATACCCGACAGCCGCGGAAACAGGTGCGGGCAGTCTGATTTGCAGAACAAAGAACAGAAAACCGATAAGACACGGCGTTGTTCCGTGATTGAGAATCAGCTTCAGCGGATTGATGCGGATTTTCTCACCCGGGGCATCCTTGTCTTTGCCGCGCGACAGCACGATCATGCCGTACGACCAGACGGAAAGATTGAACGCAACAACATAAAACGCGCCCCAGAACAGACCGATATCGCCGAACATCGTCTGCAGAAGCGGAAATCCCATAAAGCCCGCATTGACGAAGGTCAGGCTGTATTCTGTCAGAATACGCTCCACCTTGTCACGGCGGACATAGTGTGCAGTGAGAAACGCAAACAACGCAAGGATGGCATGCGACAGCATCCCGATACCGAGAATCGAAAGTCCTGCCATCAGATTGTCGCGGGAATATTCGACATTGACAAGTGCGTTGAACAGCATAAACGGCTGTGCTACATTGACAGTCAGCTTCGACAGTTTCTTGGACATCCCCTCGTCGATGATACCTGTTTTTGCGGCATACAGCCCGATCAGCATCAGAATGAGAAGTGAGATCACGGCTTTTGCCGCAACGGAAAATGAAACAGTCATGAGTGTAAAATCCTTTCAGTTCAAAGCCCTGTATTTTTCGGCGATGGCGCGCATATCCTCCAGCATATCCTCCCGCTTGGAGGGATCACGCAACAGCGCCGACGGGTGGTAAACGGCGCACATTTCAAACGCACCGCGCGAAAACCACACGCCGTGTTCTCTGGTAATGCGAAAATCGGGCTTGATCAGCCGCTGTGCGGAAATACGCCCAAGACAAACGAGAAGCTTCGGACGGATAATACGCACCTGTGCACGCAGATGCTCGATGCAGGCATCTTCCTCCTCCGGCAGAGGATCACGGTTGCGCGGCGGTCTGCACTTGAGAATATTGGCAATGTATACGTCATCCCGCGGAATCCCGACGGCAAACAGATAACGGTCGAGCAGTTGTCCCGCGGCTCCGACAAACGGAATCCCCGTTGCGTCCTCTCGTTCTCCCGGTGCTTCCCCGACAAACATCAGACGGGCATCGGGAGATCCTGTGCCGAAGACAAGATTGGTTCTTGTGGCGCCGAGTGCACAGCGCTGACAGGACTCACACGCGGCACGAACGGCGGCAAGCTTCTCTGCTTGTTCAGACATGAAAATTACTCCTTTATTTTGTGTGTAACATCAGCGCCGCCATGGTCGGTATTGCATCATGGGGGCACAGACACCGCGCATGCTCACCGAGACAGCACAGAATCGACGCGGATACAATCCGACACCCGAACTCCTCCAAAAGCAAGGTTGGCGGAAGAGGCATTCCTTCCTCGGAAAGCGGCTCCTCCACGGAAAGATAGAAACGGCGGCTGTTCGGCATGATATACAGCGCACTGTCACCGTGATAACCGTGATCGCAAAGGATGGCGCAAAGCCGGATCAAACGGTCAGGCGTACAGGAATCAAACGCGTAAAGAGCCTGTGCGGCAGTACGGCGGCGGGGACGGGGCGGAGGTGCGGCTGTCCCGGTCAGAGAAACGGGATGCGGTGTGGCGGTGGTCATATGTATCAGGTTCCTTTCTTCGTGTTTGGTATTGTTTCTTCGCTTATTATATTATAATCCCAAACGGTGAAAATGGAAACCCTCAATTTATGGAAATGCAGTTATGCTTCGCAAAGGAACAGCGTACCGATGCTGTAGGCATCCAGCGACGGGAGGCTGACGAGAACATCGTCGCCGTCACGGTACAGCGGCAGATGACAGGGGGCGGCGGTCATGGATTCGAAAAGTGCGGTTGTCTGACCGTTCTTCAGCGCGGGATTGCGCATCCGCAGCTGCAGAACACCCGATGCACCGACGGTCAGATTGACAACGGAAACCGAGGTCAGCTGCCCCGCTCTGTTTTCCCTTGGCAGAAGTTGTGCTTTGGCGGGAGTGTCGAGCACCGCTGTCAATGCACGATCGGAGATGTAGTCGGCAGCGGCGATGATCTGTGCGCGGCGGCGGGAGGAAATCGTATTGTTCCAAGGATTGTGACCGAACACAGCCCAACGCGCACCATTCGATGTGTGTACGATCGCATCGGCACACCCGAATGGATGGTCTTCTCCCGGAAATGCGGGTACAGCCGCAGCGCTGTCGGAATTGTAATAGCCGAGCGGTTCTGTCGTGCCAACGAAGTTGACACTGCCATTGCGGTCAATGATCGCCTGTCCTTCGGTGAAATAAAAGGACTGTGACCAGCGCTTCCGTACGACACCGCCTTTGGTTTCGGTATACTTTGCATTGACGGGGTGATCGGTAAAGGTCTCGTAAAGCTGTGCCGTAGAAATCGCCTGCGCACCGGCGGAGAAGCAGTCACCGAATCCGCGCGCGGCAAGGGCAATCAGAACATCTCCCGATGTGATAACGGGACGGGTCAGCAGATGTCGGATCTCTTCATCGGTCAGCGCGGAAACATGTGCAGGATGCAGAAGATATACGGGATTTGCAGTTTCGTCGAAGGTCACACCGAAGCCAAGCGGACGGAATGTCTCTGCGGTATGGATCGGTTCTCCTGCCCATACGAAATCACCGTCTCCGTCGGACAGAGGCCGTGTCCACATCGCGCGTCCCATGCAAAGCTGCATACCGCCGCGGACACTTCCCTTTGAAGCCCGCGCCAGACGCTCCCAGTACGGACGCTGACGCGCAAACGCGGCAAGCATCTCACCGTGCCAGTCCATGTCCTCATAATCGTTCATCATGATGGCATAGCTCATGGCAGTCGCACCCGAAGCGAGGTACAGCGTTGTTTCAAATATCGTACCCGCAATGCTCTTTCCGTAACATACATCGGGAAGGCTTTCAATTTCCGGTCGGATCTCTGTAACACAAGCGGGCAGACGCGCATTCTGCCATGACAGATAATCGGCTTTTGACAGAAACTCGAGCGGAGTGTGGTCATTGTAGGCACCGCCGCCCGGACGCGATTTCGGCGGAAGTCCCGTTGCGCGCTGCATCGCTTCGTAGATATAGACATGATCGCCGCCGGAATAGCCGTGCGCTCCGTTCTGCAGACCGGCATAGCATTCAGGGCAGATCTCATGAACGGTGCGGTATACATCATAAGTAAAGTCGGCAATGCCCTCCCGCATCTGTGCGACAAAGGCACGGCGGACCCCGATATCGCCGCGGTTGATTTCATGAACAAGTGCTTCCCGTGTATAGGAGGTGCCGTTTGCGCGATTGAAGCGTGCGATACAGTCCTCGCAGAAGCATCCGTATCGGACAGGCGGATGCCAGTCTGCGCGCAGATCGTCATCGATCCAGACCGTATGCGGACGAATCGCCTCAACATAAGCGGCAACCTCTTCCCTGACATACTGCCGCATCACAGGATCGTTCCAGCAGAATGCATAGCGGGACACCGTTCCGTCATGACCGACAATATTGCGCACAGGTGAGCCGTCATAGACAAGTCCGGAGCAGTCACGCGCCGCCATATACTGCCCGTGACCGATCGTGTTGGAAATCTGCAAAGAAACGCGCAGACCCGCTTCGCGCAGCTTGTCCGCGGTCACCGAAAGCTTCTGCGCCATTTCCCGATGGACGGATAGCGGCGGAAATCCGTAGGAAGTTGCCAGCCATACCTCATCGCAGGAGCCGGGATTGTCTTTTACAATACGGATAAAATCTTCGATGAATGCATCATCGAGCTGCGTGGAGGAGCCAAGTCGTTGTGTCAGCATCGCAGATCTCCTTTATCAAAAATCAAATCAGAATGTATAATACGGCAGAAGCGGTCTTCCGCCAATCTCGAAAACATAATCCTTCGAGCGCAGAAGTGCAATCAGCTCGTCGTTGTTCTTCGGCAGTGTCTTTGCACGAAGTGCGGCAGAGCCTTCATGACCGCGGTGATGCAGATCGGTACCGATCGTCAGAATCGGGATATTCTCGGAATCGGCATAACGTGCAGAGGTCGTAATGCGGGAATTGTGACCGGGATGCATATTGAACGCTTCGATACCGTCCATGTGCGCACCGTCCATGGCGACAACGCCGTTGCGGAACGGATGCGCCTGACAGATCAAACGGTTATCGGCATGATAGATATCGTAAAATTCGTTGAAGGAAAGGTTAAAACGCTTGACCGTCTCACGCAGGAACGCTTCGTCAACACCGAAGACGAGATAGTCATTGTTGTTTTCCTCAAAGCGGAATTCCGCGCCGAGCAGAACGACGATACCGTTCTCCTCACCGATGCGCTGTGCTTCATAAAAATCGGAAAGATACGTTCCGACAGGGTCTTCTTCCTTCATGAACGGTCCCCACGGGAAAAAGTGATTGGTCACGACAACCGCGTCATATCCCTGTTCCTTCAGACGGGCAATGAACTCCGCGGGCGGCAGCTCCGAACAGGGAGAACAGGGGGCGGTATGTGCGTGCAGCTCGATTTTATACTTATATTGAGAAAGATAATTCTGTACTTCTGCGGGAATGAAATTCATGATGATAAGCTCCTTTTGGCATAAATGATATTATATACTATTATAAATCAAAACACCGGAAATGTACAGAGGTTTTCCCGATTTTTCCGAAGAATTTTTTGATAAATTTTTTCGCAATGGCACAAAAGAAAAACAGAGATAAACAGAGAAAACGAGAGATAAAACGAGGTATCGAAATTCTAAATCAAAATTTCGAAAAAATCTTCAAAAAACCCCTTGACAACAGCATTTTTCTGTGGTATAATCTTACACGTTCTGCAAAAGAAATAGGATGGTACCGCACAAAACACGCGGTATCGATAACAATAACGGAGGAAGAAAACATGTCCACTTACATGGCAAAAAAGGAAACGCTGGAACGCGCATGGTATGTCATCGATGCAGCAGGCAAGCCCGTCGGTAAGACCGCAGCGCTCGCAGCTTCCATTCTCAACGGCAAGCACAAGCCCACCTACACCCCTCATGTTGACTGCGGCGATCACGTCGTTATCATCAACGCATCCAAGGCTATCTTCACCGGTAAGAAGCTGACCGATAAGATGTACTACCATCACTCCGGTTACATCGGCGGTCTGAAGTTCATCTCTGCAAACCAGCTGATGAAGACCAATCCGGAAGCTGTTCTCGAACTGGCAGTCAAGGGTATGCTCCCCCACAACTCCATCGGTGCTGCATCCTTCAACCGTCTCAAGGTTTACGCAGACGCAGACCACAAGCAGCAGGCTCAGAAGCCGACCCTCATCGAAGCTTGATCGAAGATTGTCAGAAAGGAAGTAACAGAACATGATGTATACAAGCGCTAAGCCCTACTTCTACGGCACGGGCAGAAGAAAGAAGTCCACTGCAAGAGTCCGCATCCTTCCCGGTACCGGTGTCATCACCATCAACGGCCGTGACATCGACGACTACTTCGGTCTGGAAACCATGAAGCTCATCGTCAACCAGCCCTTCGGCGTTACCGCTACGGAAGGCAAGTTTGACATCATCGCTAACGTCCGCGGCGGCGGTTTCTCCGGTCAGGCCGGTGCAATCCGTCACGGCGTTGCAAAGGCTCTCCTTCAGGCAGACGAGACCTTCCGTCCCGCTCTGAAGAAGGCAGGCTTCCTCACTCGTGACCCGAGAATGAAGGAAAGAAAGAAGTACGGTCTCAAGGCAGCTCGCCGCGCACCGCAGTTCTCCAAGAGATAATTACAGCCTATTGGCGATTATCAAAAAAACAGCACTCACAAGCGTGGGTGCTGTTTTTTTGTCCATTGATTTATTCACATGATTGTGATATAATGGTATCAATTCGATAAACTTGAATTTGACGAGGTGCCACAATGAAAAAGTTGATTGTAAACTATAATCTTGAAATACTGACCGCAGTTTTGGCAATCGTATTTGGAGGGGGCCTTTTCTTTTGGAATAGTCTGACTCTCGCGGGTAAAGCATTGCTTGGATTTATGGTTTTATATACCCTTCATGAGTGGGAGGAATCCAGATTTCCTGGCGGCTTTTATGACCTGTTTTTTGGAGGCTTTGGATTAGAAATCACTGCAAGTGAATCAAGAATGCACTTGCCTGTCGCAATATACATCTTGATTATGTTACTGGTTCCGTTTGCTTTACAGCAGATAACATTCCTTGTACTGATTCCTTTAGGACTGGGACTTTTTGAAGGCGTGATTCATGTTGCGGGCATCAAAATACATAAGCTAAAGAAGCCGTATACGCCTGGCATGATTACGGGACTAATCATGTTTGCTTACTCTGTCTTTATTATCACACAAATCAATAGAGTAGGTGGATTACCCTCCTGGCAGTGGATTGTGGGATTTGTTCTCGCGTTTGTTGGATTTGCAGTTATGGAGCAATTCTTCTTGCGAACAGTTGGACTTACTTTTGTTGATTTTAGAAAAATGGCAATGGCTCGTGTCTTAGGAACTAAGAAGTAAACAGATACACAAATTCCAATTTGTCGAATAGATATAAGGGCGCACTTCTATACACCGTTTGGGTGCAGTGCGTAATGTACGGTTTTATATCGCACCAGTACAAAAAGAATCCTCCCTGTGAAAAATCTCACAGGGAGGATTAACTGTTTTACGGGCACCCGCCTAAAGGTCGTTTTTGTATGTCAGATAATCAGAATTCCTTTTTTTCCATAATCCTTACACTGATAGAGTATGAAATCACTGTCAGCAGGGCAGATGCAGCAGTTAAACCTCCCGCAATAACGTATAGGGATGGTATATCGTATACCATTACAGAGGGTACTGCCATGCCCAGAGATGTGATTGCGACCACGAGAAGCACAGGCAGTGCAACCAGTGAAAGCAGGAGCAGGCGGCCTTTCTGCACTCCGAATTTAAGGTTTACGGGCAGAAGAATTGATATGAACAGCAGTGCAACGATAAAGGCAACGATTACAGTTGCAGCGAACATGGCAGGACTTTCCGGGGCTAGCCAGCCGATTGCCTGGAGAACCATGGACAAAATAACACCGGTCAGGATTCCGGCAAGAGCGAACACTGCGGAAACAATGTATTTGGAGAGAACCAGTTGCCGGCATGTGATTGGCATGGAAAAAGCAAATGAATACCATTTGTACATTTCGTCAGTGGCCAGACTGTTGATAATAAGTACCGAGCTGGTAACGGTGAACATTATTATAAGTGTGGCCATGCCTTGCTCTCTGAATGCAAGCGAAAAGATTACAACCAGGAAAATCAGCGGCCTGATCATACCTTTTAAATTATATATATCTTTTAAAATTAACCCCTTCATTTTATTTTTCCCCCTTTATATAAAACAGCATAATTTCGTCAATGGCAGGCGCATCAATGATGAAGTCCGGATATTTGCGGGCCGCTGCGTGGCGGTCAGACACCAATACGCTGCACTGATAATCCTGACGGCGCACAGCCAGTTTGTCGGACGGTGAAATTTTAGCAAGGTCGTCTGTGGAGCAACGGATGATGGCGTAATTGTTGAGCAGGTCATCCTTCTTTTCGAAGAAAATCATTTTGCCGCTGTGGATGAAAGCGATGTAGTCGGCCACTTTTTCCAGGTCAGTGGTAATGTGGCTGGAAAGGAGTATGGCGCGGCTTTCATCCTGTATAAAGTCCAGGAAAATATCCAGAATTTCATCACGCATTACAGGGTCAAGTCCTGAGGTAGGTTCATCCAGCATGAGCAGCCTGGCATTGTGAGAAAGTGCCACTGCAAGATTGAATTTTACCTGCATCCCTTTGCTGAACTCTTTGATTGGTTTGTCAGCAGGAAGGTTGAAACGTGTAATGTATGAATTCCAGGCGTTACTGTCCCATGTTTTATATATGTTTTTCAGAACATTTTCGGTCTGGGTTATAGTCAGTATTGGATTGAAGTACACATCTTCAAAGACAAGACTGAGTTGTTCTTTGATACCAACCGGATCCTCGCTGAGATTCATGCCGAAGAATTTCACGCTGCCGCCGTCCTTGTGAACAAGGTCTGCAGCGGCTTTGATTGTTGTGGTTTTGCCTGCGCCGTTTTCTCCGATAAGGCCCACGATTGAGCCGGCAGGCACAACCAAGTCTATATTATCTAATGTAAAATCTTTAAAATTTTTTCTAAGTCCCTTGATTTCCAGGGCGTTTTCATAATTAACTCCCATGGTATTTAGTCCTCCTCATAAAACATATCCAGAAGTTCTTTTAGTTTGTCTGCGCTGATGCCGCAGGCTCTGCCTATTTCAGCGGCTTTGGCCAGATGTTCTTCGGCCAGACGCTGCTGCTCTTCCTGCCAGAACTGTTTATTGCTGGCAGAAATAAAGCTCCCCTTGCCTACCGCAGTCTCGATAAAACCGTCGCGCTGCAGATCTTCATAGGCACGCTGCACTGTAATCACGCTGATATGAAGCGACTTTGCCAGAGCGCGCATGGACGGGATGGAATCCCCCTGCTTAAGGGTGCCGCTCATAACCTGTGCCTTGATCTGTGAAGTGATCTGCTCGTAGATAGGTTTGGTGGAACTGGAACTGATTATAATATCCATTTAAAGACCTCCCTTTTGAATATAGTGTACTTATTTGATAA
>JAFYTT010000178.1 GCA_017558715.1 Clostridia bacterium
CCGCTGGACTGATTTTCCATTCGCTGTACCAACCGGCGGTATCCCATGAAACAACAGAAAAACAATATCGAAAAATGCAGGTCAACCGAACCATCGGCTCTGTAGAGGATGCTTACAGCAATGCAGCATTCGCCGCAGTCTGTACTGTCGAGAAAAAGCACCCGTCCGCCTATGCGGATTGGGGCGCAGGCTCGCAGCAGATTTCCACCGACTTCACCGTGCGGATTCTCCGTACCACCAACCCCGATGAAGGTGCGGTTGGCGATACCGTTCTGATGCGTATGCGCGGCGGTGAGACGGAAGATGCGATTTTAGAGGTTTCCGCAAGTAATCCCGATCATGTCGTAGAAGGACAGACCTATCTGATCTTCTTTTCGTTGCTTGACGCCTCCGATCCCGAACATCCCGTCTATCATCCCCTTGGTGCAGAGCACGGCATATTTGAACAGACCGATTCCTCTGATGACAGCAGCTGGAAAGCACTGTACGGAGATTGGAGTATTGATGCATCCACCCTCGTTCCGACCGATGCTGCAGACGTTTCCCTGCTCTCCCTCTTTTCAGAACCGTAATTCCCAATGATAAACGAAAGGAACCCGATATCATGATTAACATTGCCATCGACGGTCCTTCCGGTGCGGGCAAAAGCACCGTAGCCAAAGCCCTTGCAAAGGAACTGCATTATGTCTATGTCGATACAGGAGCCATGTACCGTGCCATCGGCGTCTATGTCCGAGGTCACGGCATTGACAAAAACAATGCCGATGCTGTCATCGCCGCTCTGCCGGACATCCGTGTCAGCCTTGACTATGCCGAGGACGGCACACAGATTGTTCTCCTGAACGGCGAGGATGTTTCGACGGTCATCCGTGAAAATGAGATCTCCCTGTATGCATCCACCGTGTCCAAAATCCCCGAAGTCCGCGCACGTCTGCTTTCCCTGCAGCGCGAAATGGCACAGACGCACAACGTCATCATGGACGGACGCGATATCGGTACCGTCGTTCTTCCCGATGCACAGCTGAAGGTCTTCATGTTCGCCTCTCCCGAAGCACGCGCCGACCGCAGAACCAAAGAACTGCTTGAAAAAGGTCAGACCGTAGATTACGAAACCATTCTCGCGGAAATCAACGCACGCGATGAGCAGGACCGCACCCGTTCGGTCTCCCCTGCCATTCCCGCCGACGATGCTGTCATGCTCGATAACTCGGGACTGGACATCGACGGTACGGTCGGTGCCATCCGCGATATGCTCGCCGAACGCAATCTGATTTGAGGAGACAAACGCATGGGTTTTTACGATAACATGATCAAATGGCTCGCAGGTTTTTTCTGTGCGCTGTACCGCGTGGAACTTGTGGGAAAAGAAAACATCCCCGAGGACACCGAAAAGAATCAGCTCCCCGGCTTCATGCTCTGCTCCAATCACATTGCCAACCTCGACCCTGTTGTCATCGTCGCCGCCATCCGCGTCAAGATCAACTGGATGGCAAAGGAATCCCTGTTCAAGATTCCCGTGCTTGCACCGCTGATCCGTGCTCTCGGCGCGTATCCCGTCAACCGTGCCTCAGGTGACGTCGGTGCAATCAAGCGCACCATCGCACAGCTGAAGGACTGCAAGTCTGTCGGCATCTTCCCGCAGG
>JAFYTT010000179.1 GCA_017558715.1 Clostridia bacterium
TATCACGGCACTGGCTGAGGTTGGCTACAACGGTGTGATGAGTCTGGAATGTATGGGTGATATCCCCGATGTTCCGCTGAATCTGCGCAAGTCTTATGAAAAACTGACTTACGATACAGGACGGTATCTTGCGGATGCCGTGGAAACGCTGAAAAAGAATCAAGCATAAAAACGGGAAATAAAAAGAGAGAACTTCGTGGTTTTGAAAAGCCATGAGGTTCTCTCTGTTTGTTGGATATATTGGAAGCGGCTGGAACAAGTCTCCGCCCTACGAGGTCACGGATGGTGATTTCGCGTCATGCAGCCCTCAAAACAGCAGCATTGAGAAATAGGTTACCGTATCGGCGCCGTTGATGTACTTGATGCCGCATTCGCGGGACAGGTTGACGACATTGATGCCGCAGGCTTCCATCGACTGGCGTGCCTTTTCGGGGAAACGGCAGGGCGCATCGGGATAGGTGCATGTTGCACAGATACCGCAGGCTCCCGCACCGAGATGGACGTACTGTCCGACAAACGCACCGAGCTTGTCTGCAATCAGATCGTCCAGACGCTTATGAGCCGCACCTGCTTCCTGCATCCCTTCAAAGTCGAAGGAGTCTTCCAGCTCATGACAGGTGGTGAAGACAAACGCTTCCTTGTATGCCTGATATTTGTCGCGGAGCATCTCCCAGTCGCCGCAGCCGGGCGGGCAGGTCCAGCAGGAGCCGTACTTGCCGCATCGGTTGTCTGCACACATCTGGCGGACATCTGCGGAAAAGGGAACGGTCTTGGGATCAATCCATGCCGATTCGTGAATGTGCGGGACATCCTCGGGAAGTGCGGATAACAGTTCCATGAATATTTCTTTTGCTGTTGCCATTACCAATCCTCCTCCTCATCAGTCGGGAACATCATGTGTGTGATAAATAACTCGTTGAACGCGGCGGACATGTTCAGATCGATGATCTTGCACTCTGCCGCTTCTTTGGCAATTTGCGCGGACAGCTCGGGATGTGCCAGAAGCAGTGCCGCGCCGCCGAGTGCCGTATTGCCGACGGTCTGCAGTTTTGTGCGAAGTTCTGTCGGCAGAAGTCCGATGGCACATGCGCTGTCGAGATTCATATAGTAGCCAAGACCGCCTGCAACAGCAACCTTGGACAGGGAATCGAGCGGGATGTCAGCAGCTTCACAGAGTGCTTCCATGCCGGCACGCATCGCGCTCTTGGCAAGCTGCAGCGCACGGATGTCCTCCTGCGTCAGCGTCAGCGGTGTACCGTCAGCCGCTTCGGCATAAGAGACGGGATCATCCTCGAGATACCCCGTTTCGTCCAGTTCTTCACGGGCAAGGAGCACTGCCGCAAGGTCAATCAGACCGCTTCCGCAGATACCGACGGGCGGACAGGAACCGATGGCCTTAGCGATGATCTGTCCGTTTACATCGGCAACAGCCGAAACCGCACCGACAATGCCGCCGACACCTGTGGAGATGCCTGCACCTTCCAATGCAGGTCCCGCGGCGGCAGAAGCACCGAAGTAACGAGAACCGCGGTTTGTGCCGGTAAAAAGAATCATTTCGCCGTTGGTGCCGATGTCGATCAGCATCACGGGTTCTGTTTCTTCAGAGAGACGGAGCAGAAGCATACCGGCTGTGACGTCGCCGCCGATGAACGCATGTGCACCGGGCAGGGTCGTGACGGTATCCAAGGGGAGCCCGAGATCGGAACCCGGAACGGTTCTGCCCTCTAAAAATGCGGGTGTGAACGGGTACGCTCCCATACCGACGGGCGAGACACCCAAAAACAGATGGAGCATTGTGGTGTTGCCAGCGACCGTCATGGTGCGCGGTCTGCGGTCGGATGCGAGGTCAGCACAAAGCTCATCGAGCATCGCACGGATATCGTCAAGCAGCACGGACTGCATCACGGCGAGATTGCCCGCATCATCCTGTACCGCGCCGATGCGGCTCATCACGTCTGCACCGAAGGAGCGCTGAGGATTGCGGCGGGAAACGGTTTTGATCATGTCGCCGTTTGTCAGATCAACGAGCGCCATGGCAAGTGTTGTGGTACCGATATCGAGCGCCAGACCGCATGTCGTACCGAGCGGATGCGTGCTGTCAGATGCTGCTGTATGCAGTTTGTGATCGGTGATAACTTCGGTCAGACCGCCGCCATGGGTTTGGACAAGACGGATCTCGGCACCGTCATCGGGGCACCATGCGTGGCAGGAGCGGATCATACCGTCTGCATCGGGTTCCTCGACGGTTGTTTTCGCGGCATCGCCCCAAAAGGTACCGGATACCGCATAAACACGGCATTTGCCGCACGTACCCTTGCCGCCGCAATCCGCGGTAACAGGATAGCCGTTTTTGGCAAGCCATACAGAAAGACGGATTCCCGCAGCGGATGCGGGAATGGTCACGATATTGTTGTTCATAATGTTATCTTCTTGATTTCTTCTGCGTAATACTGTACAAGTTCAAACTTTGTACCGGGCATCAGACGGTGGTCGGGACACGGAATGAAGCCGCCGAGGGAAGCCAGTCTGCGCATCTTTTCCAGTTCGCGGTCAACGGCTGCCTTGTCCTCGCGCAGAACGGTCTTATCCATTGCGCCGACACCGAGCATCCCGGGACCGAATTTCTTGCGTGCAGGTTCAAACTGGTCGCCCCATGTACCGACTTCAATCGGGAACATCGTGTTGACACCGTTTTCGAACCAGACGGGCAGAAGCTGTCCTGTGACGCCGTCGCAGTCGAGGGAGATGATATCAATGCCGTACTGATGGCACAGATCGGTTCTCTTTTTGTAATGCTTTGCGCAAAGCTCACGGAAGATTTCCGGGGAAAGCAGGGGACCGGAGTTGAAGCAGATATCCTCCCAGAAATGCGCAAAGTCAAACTTCGCGCCGGTTTCCAGAATCGTTTTTACACACTGATACTGCATTTCGGCATACGCATCGACGAGATCGGCAAACAGATCTTCGTCTTCATCGTAAATGAGATAGCTCATGCCCATGACGGAAACCATGGAACGGATTTCGCCGAGTACGGAGCCGAGGCTCAGACCGATCGGAGAATCGTAATCGCGTGTCTCGTTGAAGGTTTTGAAATAATCGACGGGAACACGGTCTGGATCAAACTGCATCTTCGGACGGTACAGCGTTTCAAATGCCTCTCTGTCCTTGCACAGATAATCGTCTTCCGACGGAATCGACGTGACACCCGGTTTGATCTTTTCAATCAGACCTGCGCCGTTCTGGACGCGCTGTGTACCGTCGGGAAGCACTTCGAGTACCTTGTATTCAAAACCGGGCTTCAGACCCATATGGGCACCGACGATGTGCTGCCAGTTGAAGTCCCAGCCGATCAGACGGTCCAGCTCGCGGTCGGCAGCATTGCTGTCACCGTAGCTTCTCGCAAGCTCCATCGGAATTTTGCCCTGTTCTGCCCATTCGATGAGCAGTTCGTGCCAATAGCCGAAGTGAACGGCGGGCATACGGTCAACGGGTTTGTAATGTAAAAGGTTCAGTGCGCGTTCACGATTTGTCATGGCGTTCATTGGGTATTATGAAATCATCTTACAGCCGATGATTTCATTTTACGAAATCCTTTCATGAATAATAATGTTTTCAAACGGAAGAGGTTTTCGTGCCGTTTGAACGATGTCAGGAATTTGCATTTTCCAAATATGCATCGATGATTTTCTGCATGTTTTTCTCGGCATTCTTCTGCGTTTTGGTCAGTGAAGAAACAACGTCCTTGTTTGCTTTTGCAAGCAGATTCTGCGCAAAATTATATCCGGAAATATTGTTGATGAAATGCGGGTCAAAGACACGGTTGCCTATGATGATATCCACCATTTCTGCAGAGTCTTCATCGCGGATATTTCTGCCTTTGATGATGATATCGTACAGAGACGGCGTAATGCCGTCATACGCTGCTGCGGCAAGTGCTTCTGTGATCATACCGGTGCGCGCCGCGTCGGCAGGATTGTTCGGAATGACAATGAAGTTTCCGGCACCGTTGACGCATGTGATATAATGTTCCTGACTTTGATCAAATTTCGGATTCGGAAGGATGCCGAATTCATCGTCCATGTCGCGGAAATAGCGGTCGATTTTGAAGAACATTGCGTCACAGAAAAACGCACCGCCGTTTGTAAAGCAGGAATAGGTTTGCGGATAGATCGCGGAATCGGTGACATAATAGGCTTTGTTTTCGACAACGATCTGATACATGTAATCGTAGATTGCCGTAATGCGGTCAAAGTCGTATGCGATATGCGGAATATCGTTCGCATCCTTTTCGGACAGAGAGCCGCCGGCACCGTAGAACAGTGCGTATGGCTGGTCATACGACCATGCAGAATAGGCAAACAGATCATCCCCGTAGGTCATCTGTCCGTCGCCGTTGAGATCACGCGACAACCCTTTCGTCATTTCCGCAAGTACGTCGATTGTCCATGTACCATTGCGCACCATATCATACGGCAGTTCCATATCGTATTCTGCGAAGAGGGTTTTGTTGAAGGTCAGGCAGGAGGAAATCATCAGCGAGGTCGGACTGATGTCACCGGTTGCCATATATGCCATACCGGCGACAGACAAGCCATCCAGTGCAGCCTTATCCCACCATGGATTTGACATATCCATATTGGGCATGTCATACAGATTATAGAGATATCCTCCGGTGGCAACAGAAATAACCGTACAGTTGTGGAAATACAGATCGTATTCAGTTAATCCCGCCTGCACCTGCTTCTGAATGGTGGAGTTTACTGTACTGCCGTCTGCATTGGATGCGTCGATCTTGATGTTGTAACGTTCCTCGACAAGAGAATTGCGGCGGAAAACGAGGTCATTGAGAATATCGCCGTTTTCCTCACCGGCTGTTTCGATATCTACCTGTTGATTCTCTTGATTTTCATGCAGGACGCGGAAGATGTGACCGCTGTAATCAGCTGTCGGCAATGCGGACAGTGCTGTCGGTTCTTCGGTAACTGCCTCCGTATGAGGCGCGGTGTCTGTCGCGGAAGTGTCCGTGGCTGGATCTGCCGCAGGTTTGTTTGAGCCGCAGGCAGAGAGCAGAGCGCAGAGCAAAAAGATGGATGCGATGCGTGGGTTCATGGATCGTTTGTTCATATGGATCGCCAAGGCTTTCGGCAATAAAAGCCTGCCTTTCTATCGTTTCGTATCGGAATATGTGAAGCGATTTCACAATTGTGTGTCAGCGAAATGTTTTACTGAAATACCGGACACGGTGAGATGACATCGCCTGCAGCGTGTGTGATCTTTTCCGTGTATTCATGAAGCAGCGCAACATACGTGCGATAGTTCTCAATCGATACATCGGGCGGCGTCTGGTGGTCAACGGAGACGATGACCTTACCGCGCTGCATTGAGGGCAGAATGCGTTCAAATTCTTTTCTCATTGCTTCTTCGCCGAACTTCATGCACATTTTGTCAAAGTGACCGATGAACGCCATGTCGGGCTGCTTGTCAAGGTAGGTCGCAACATCGACACCTGCCTGACGTTCCAGCGGGAACATGCCGTCGGCACCCGTTTCCGCATACCAGTCAACGGCAAGCGTGATGTCGCCGTCGGAGTCGATGAACACGGGAATGCCGTATTCATGGATGACGGGAATGACCTTTTTATAGAACGGAGCAAGAAATTCGTCAAACGTTGCCTTGGAGATCATGGGACCGGAGTTGTAGCTCATGTCCTCGGCAAAGCTCATGAAGTCAAAGCGGAAGCGCGAGAAGACATAACGGAACACACCGATCAGCCAATCGGCGTATTCATCGCACATCTGCTTGTAAAGTTCGGGGTAATCGTAGAAGCTGTAGAGGTGGTTTTCAATCCCGAACAGCGTACGCGGATACCAGAAAAAGCCGTCTACCGTAAAGAAGTGCAGGGTATTGCCGCGTGCACGGGTTTCCTCAAGCCATGCAAAATGATGATCGGACATCACCGTTTCCACCGGCGGGAACATTGTCTTGCGAATTTTCTCCCAGTCTTCTTCATCCTCCATGACACCGAGTCCGTGAGCGGAAGCCCAGGGGGTGTCCTTGGTGCGGTAGGAAGCGCCGGACTGCAGACAGCGGTCAAGACCGAAAAAGCCCTGTATATCGTCAACAGATGTACATTCCGCGGGAAGACCTTCGGTATGCCAGCGGTCAACGGTCAAGCCCCACCACGGTGCCCATTCGATTGCGGGAGAGCGGTCGACAGGCTCACCTGCTAAAAAACGGCGAAAACGTTCGGATGCGTTCATACTCATATACGTTACCTCATGCATTGGCTGCATCTGATGCTGCCTTGAAAAATGCATCGATGTTGTCCCACTTCGCGGTCGGCGGAATGTCGCATCCCGAGGAGAGGACAAAGTTTTTGTGTGCGCCGCAGGCATCAATCAGAGCCTTGGTCGCTTCGTACATGCTCTCGGGTGTACCGTTCTGGAACTGATCGGACGGGGAAATGTTGCCGCAGATCGGACGGTCGGAGGGCATTTTTTCAAGGAACGGAAGCAGCTCAACCGCATCGCCGAAGTGGTAAGCCGCGGCACCGTTGGCGTAAAGCGACTCCATCATCAAGGGCGTGTTCGGACCGCAGTTATGGTAAATGACGATGAAGTTGTCATCCTGTACTGCGTCGATGATTTCCTTGACATAAGGTGCGGAGAATTCTGCTTCGAGTGCGGGGGAGAGCAGACCGGACAGCGGTTCTGCCATGACGATACCGTCAGCGCCCGCATCCTTGTATGCCTGTGCGTATTTAATTAAGAAAGCCGTGGTCTTGCGCAGTGCCGCATGGACGAAATCCTCGTCCGCGATGCAGTTGACCAGCGCTTCGGAGACGTCCATGAGTCTGCCGGCAAGGGAGAACGGACCGATGATGCCCGCGAGTACGGGACGGTCGGTGATGCGTTCTTTTGCGCCCTTTGCCGCATCGACATACAGCTGGGTTCTGCCCTCTCCCACTTCGGGAACGCGCA